>QHYL01000120.1 GCA_003224105.1 Acidobacteriota bacterium
CCGCGGCATAAAGAATGATCTGCCGGAACGTGCGGGTGCCCTCGCGGTCCACCACCGGGAGCATCAGGATTCCCGCGCGCGCGTAATCTTCGCGGTACATCCACGAAATCGCGTAGAAGTGCGGAAACTGCCACAAAAACAAAATCGCGAACAGCAGCCACGCTCCGCGGTCCAGCGAACCCGTCGCCGCCACCCACCCAATCATTGGTGGAACCGCACCCGGAAACGCGCCCACAAACGTCGCCCACACCGTGCGCTTTTTCAACGGCGTATACGCCAGCAGGTAGCTGAGACACGTTACAACGCCAAGCCCGGAAGCCAGCGCGCCCGCAGCCAGATAAAGATCAACGGCCCCCGCTATCGCGAGCGCCACGCCAAACACCAGCGCGCGCCCCGGCTGTAATACTCCGCTTGGCAGCGGGCGCGAGGCCGTCCGCCGCATGTAGCGGTCCGACTCGCGCTCCACGTAATGATTCAGCGCCGCCGTTCCCCCCGCGATCAATAGCGTGCCGAAAATCACGTGGCTCATGTGCAGCCAGTTCACCGGTCCGCGCGCGCCCATGTAATACCCGGCCGCCGTGGTCATCAACACGAGAAACGACACATCCGGTTTCGTCAACGCAATGTACGCATTAGCGCGCGACGCCAGGGTAAGGTCAACGCTGCGTGCTGTGCTCATACCGCCGTCACCTGCGCTTCCGTCGCGGCCACTGCCCCGCTGCACGGCGCCAAACGGTAGCATATCAGTACCACCAAAACTGAAAACGCAAACAAAATTGCGCCTACCACCGTGTGTGTCACCGTCAGCCAAACCATCAAGGGCATCGGTTGCGGCGCGTCCGCCGTCGTCAGTCGCGACCAGTACGCCAGCAGCCCCAGCAGGAATTGCGTCCCAAAAATCGAATGCAGCAGGATGCGCGCCTTGCCGAACTCCCGCGAACCTCCAAAACGCTTCCGCAGCGCCACCGCCGTCCAGGTCACCGTGCCAAGTACCGCCAGCGCCCCGGCGGCATGCGGCCAGATGGGAATGTCCTTATGCCGGAATCCTGCAAAAACGATTTGCGCGAAGCACGCATGAATCACCGGCAGCCAGTAATGCAGCAAGCGGATGACAACTTGTCCCCCTAGAACCGCCTGGACCACCACTCCGAGCACGGCAATCGCGCCCAGCCACCTCAGCCACACCCGGCTTTCTTTCACAAAGAGCAAAACCGCCAGCACCAAAGTGAAGATTCCCAACCCGCCGGCCACAAAACGGTGCGAAAACTCAAAAAAGTCCCCGCCCTGCAGCGAACTCAGCGGCGGCACCCACGATCCATGAGACTTTGGCCAGTCCGTCACGGAAAGCGCCGCGTCTTTCGATGTCACCAGCGCCCCCGCCACAAACAGCAGGATCGTCCACAAAACGGTAAAAACCGCAAACCGGTGCACACTTGCATTGTAGGTGGATGTCATTCGCTCTAGTCCAACCGCGGATTATACCTTGAGTCTGCGCGATTTTGCGAAATCGCATCTCAGCTCTCTTGGCAAAACTCTCAAGCTGCCCTTTGCCTTGCGGCCAGATCCGCAATCGCCCTCGGGGCGTATAATGAAGTCATGGATCGTAGCAAACTCGCGGTCGTTGACCGTTTCGCCTCGCAGGTCGAAGCCGATCTTGCCAAAAGTGCGCTCGAATCCGCCGGCATTGACGCGATGATTCAAGCCGACCGAGCTGGCGGCATGCGCGACCATCTCGCATGGAGCGGGCTTGGTTTCAAAGTCCTGGTGCGTGAAGAAGATGCCACCGAGGCTCACAACGTCCTTCAGCCGCCACCCCAGGGCGAACTTGTGTTTGTTCAAGCTTTCCGCACGCAGGCTGAGGCGGATGCCGCCAACAGCGCGCTTTTGTCTGCAGGCGTGGTCGCGACGATCGAGGAAGCCGTCGCTGGGGTTCCGCAATCCTTAATCTCGAACGACATCGGATTTCGCTTGCTGGCGCGCAAAGAAGACGTCGATAAGGTGCGCTATGTCCTTAGGCAGCTTCCTGAAGCGCCCACGCAGGAAACTGCTTAGAACTGTACACTCTCAAACTGTCGCACCGCCGCTTTGCGCCGACGCCAAAGAAGCCCTCGGGGATGCTACCTCGATTCCCACGGCTCGCAATACCAGGTCCCGAAGCGCCGCGATAAACAAAGGCGAGTCTCCCACCGCAGGCATCATCCGGAATTTCTCAACGCCAGTCTTCTCCGCTTGCTCTCGCGCCTCAATGTTGATCTCATGCAGCGTCTCAATGTGTTCCGTCACGAACGAAATGGGCGCCACTAACATTTCCTTCACGCCGTCGTGTCCCAGCCGTTCGAGGGTCTCCGTCAGCGGCGGT
Organism: Acidobacteriota bacterium; assembly: GCA_003224105.1. Lineage (GTDB taxonomy): Bacteria > Acidobacteriota > Terriglobia > Acidiferrales > UBA7541 > Acidiferrum. The sequence goes on from QHYL01000120.1 coordinate 2,360, forward strand.
TGCAGCCACTTCGACGGCCCAACGCGGCTCTGGTAGCAAAGCAAATGCGTCCTCGGCCAGCCGCTAAGTTCCTTTGCGCCGAGTTCGCACACCATGCGCACCGTCTCTCCAATCTGTTCGGGATAGGGATCCCCCTTCTTGACCAGGCTCATCGGCAATCCGTGCGCGCTGAAAATCAAATGAATCTTCGAGCTGTCCGCAAACTGCCGCAGCATCGAACCAATGCGTTGCACCAGCGCCCAAATGTAAAGCGGATGGTCGTGGAATTGGTCAATCGTGCGCACCGGCGGGCCGCCGTCTGGCTCTCCATACACCCGCCGCCACTCCTTCAAGCTGCTGAGTGTCGTCGCGTACGAGTAATGCGGGTACAGCGGCAGCAGCACGATTTCATCCAGCGGCCCGCTCTTGCGCAACGCATCCACAGCCTCGCTTGTCAACGGATGCCAGTATCGCATTGCGGTAACTAGGATTGGCTCGATGTAAGAAGCTAATGCGTCCCTCAAGCGCGTGCGCTGCCGCTCCGTCAGCGCCCCAATCGGCGACCGCCTGCCGATCTCCGCGTACTTCTCCGCCACGTGAGGAGCGCGCCGTGCCGAAATCAGTCTCGCAATGGGCTGCCGCAGGAATCCAACCGGCCCCAGCGGAAGAATGTCCGGATCAAGAAAAAGGTTCAGCAGAAACGGCTGGACGGCTCCCAGCGAGTCCGGCCCGCCAAGCTGAAACAGTACAATCCCGACGCGCTTCTTCCCTCCCAAGCTCTTCTCCCGTAGTGGCGGGTCTTTAGACCCGTGGTTTTCTCCGTGGTAGTGCCTGGTCTTTAGACCCGTGGTTTTGCTCCGCTGTAGTGGCGGGTCTTCAGACCCGTGCGTTTCTCCCACCTTCAGCAAAGGGATCGCTATTGTCGTGATGCGGAAACGAAAACAATGAGGCCAATTTTCGGCGTGCTCATCTTGTAAGTTCCAAGAATGTCCCTACTTGGAACTTAGAACTAACTACTTGGAACTTCCCTTACTCAGCAGCGCCTTCAACCGCTCCACTTCTTCCCGCAGTGTGCTCATGCGCTGCGAGACGGAAATATAATACACAAAGAAAATCGCCCAACCCGCAAGGTATGCCGCAAGCACGCTGTCCAGGTTTTTCATCGAACCTCCGCCTCCCTTCGCAAATCCTCCACGCTGGCGCGCAGCGCTTCGAGCTTGTACCGCGCGCTCAAAAGCAGAATCAGCAATCCGGTCAGCGCGCCCCACATCAGCAGGTACGAAACGCGCATCCTTGGCTCCAGCCCCGAACCCGGACCGCCCAGAATCACTGGCTGCGGATGCTGTGTCCGCCACCAGCGAATCGAGAAATACACCAGCGGCACATCCAAAAACGCAAAAATGCCGAACAGCGCGCTGAACAGCGCCCGCTTGTCCGGCTCCTCGATCATCGAGCGCAGCAGCAGGTAAGAAAGGTAAAGCAGCCCCAGCACAAACGTCAGCGTCAGCCGCGCGTCCCACGTCCACCAGATTCCCCACACCGGATGCGCCCAAATCGGCCCGCTGACGAGCACCACGCTAATGAACGCCAGCCCCACTTCCGCCGCCGACACGCTCAGCCAGTCCGCCTTCGGCTCCCGCGTGAAAACGTAACGCAGATTGGCGTAAAAACACGTTCCGAACGCTACGAACGCGCTGAACGCGCAGGAAATATGCAGGTAGAAAATCTTTTGGATCACCCCCATGGACTTCTCAATGGGCGCGTAATTAAAAGCAAGGTACGCCGTGGCCGCAATTAGCGCAAACAAGACCGCGGCGCGCGCAATACTCTTCGTCATTGCGAAGGACCTCCGCTGCGGATTGTCTTCCAATCAAACCGCATTCTTAATGATGCTCAACCAAAATAAGCCGTCGGTTGTAAAGCTGTTCCACGAGTCACCAGTCACTCTTCCAAAAGATATTCGCCGAAAAGCCACAGCGCCGTCAAAAAAACGATATCGAACCCGGCCAGGAATCCCAGCCAGTCGATGCGCAGCCCCGGATTCTCCGCCAGGAGTCCGCTGGTGGCTTCCGTGCTGGCAATCAAAACCGGCGTAAGCAGAGGCAAGAGCAGCAGCGGCAACATTAATTCGCGCATCCGCGCCTGTGCCGAAATCGCGGAAAACGCCGTTCCCGGAATCGCCACACCCAGGCTGCCAAGAAACAAAACCAATACCAGCTGCGGAAAAACTGCCAGGATGTGCACGTTATAAAGGATCGCGAAAATCGGCAGCATCAGCACTTCCGTCAGCAACAGGAACACCGTGTTCGCGCTGAGCTTCGCGAGAAAAATCGAAAATGGATCCTGCACGGCCAGCCGCAGTGCGCTCAGCGTATCGTTGTTCTGCTCCCGCAAAAAACACGGCTGCAGCATCAGCGACGCTGCGAACAAGAACGATAGCCACAAAAGACCGGGGCCGAACTTTCGTGACTCGCCCACGCTGGGGTCAAACGTGAAGCTGAAAAGCACAATCACCACCAGAATGAACACCACCGTCGTCGTCAGAAGTTCCCGCGAACGGAACTCCGTTCGCAGTTCCTTGCCCAGAAGTACCGTGGTGTTCGCAAACAGTGCCATTCATGCGCCCGCAAAAGTAAGAATCGCGCGCATATCTGACCGCGCGCGTGTGTCAGCCGCAACAGAACCTGCATCCAGCCGAATTGCGCGCGTTGCCAAAGCGGAAATCTCCGACTCGCCGTGCAGGCTCATCAGGATCGTTCTCCCCGCATCCCGCATCCGGCGCAACGTGCTCGCCAGCCACGTGATTCCTTCCGGATCGAGCCCCGTAGCCGGTTCGTCGAGCAGCAGTACCGAAGGACCGCTCAGCAGCGCCCGCGCAATCGCCACGCGCTGCCGCATTCCGCGCGAAAACGTTCGCACCAGGGAACCGCGCCGTTCGGAAAGCCCAACCTCTTCCAGCAAAGCGGCGGCTCGCGCTCCCGGCTCTGCAATTCCCTGCAGTTTCGCGAACAGCAAAAGGTTCTCTTCCGCTGTCAATTCGTCATAAACCATCGTGGCATGGGCCACAAAACCAAGCGGTGCGCCCATCGCGTCCGGTCTTTGTAGCGGCGGCTTTACGCCGCCATCTTCGCCTCGAAGTTCGTCCCCATTCGCGCCGGGAAAACTCACCGAACCGCCCGACGGCCGCACGAGTTGTGCACCAATTCGCAATAGGGTGGTCTTGCCAGAGCCGTTTCTCCCGGCAAATGCCACGCACTCACCGGGAGCAACCTCCAGCGACACCCGTCGCAATGCATAAAGTCCGCCATACCGTTTTTCAATATTTTCGAAGCGGATTCCTGTGGGGGCGAATGCCTGCACCGTCACCGGGCAACCTCAGAGATAGCCACGCGGTAGATCATGTCAAACTTTGTCCAAGCCCTCTCTTAGTGATTTGCCGGGGCGGCAGCTTCGACAATCCGCATTTCTTTCTCAATGACTTACGAATTGCCTCCGCGCTTTTGCCGTTTTTGCCCTTCGACAACTCGTCTATTTTCAACAAGTTCCAAACTGCCTAATTTGTAAGCCCTTTGCTTTGATAACCGTACGAAATGCCGGGGGGTGGGGGGTACCCCATCACCCTAGGCGCAAAACTTGCCGAAGCTAGGCCGCAGCTAACCTCGCACCAGGTCGCGCAAGACCTTCTCGGCCTTAGCCCGCTCCCGGGCGTACTCTTCCTCGGTGATCGTGCCTGCCTGATGCCGCAACTCGAGCCGAAACAGGCTCTCCTTCAGCGCATCCAGGCTTGTCCCGATCGCTGCGTCCACGTCTGACAGGCTTGCCGCCCCATTGGACGGAGTTTGCCCCGCCGTCGGGGTGGCCTGGGACACGGTCGTGGTGGCAGGCTGCGTTTTGGGCTTTTTGCCTTTCCCTGGGATGGCCGCCGCCGCAACTTGCGTTGCCGCTTCTCCTCCGCTAACCGCTACCACCGTCTTGCGCGAGAGCAGGTAGCCGAACAATCCGAATACCAGGACAAACCCGCCAAGCAGGGGCCACTTCATCGCGTCGAGCCGCCCCGGAACCGCCTGGATCGTCGCGCCGCCCGATTCTGCTGCCGCGTCCTGAGCTTCCCGGCCCTGTGGCCCGCTTTCCGCTCCTGCGCTCGCATTCGCAGACGCCGTGCCCGACACATTCACCGTCACCACGGCGCCTGCGGGAACATCCTGCCGCAGGTACAGGTTCATTCCCTGCTCCTGCCCCGCGGCCGCCAGTCCGTCGCCGCTCACTTGCAAGCCTGGGGGAACCACGAACAGGACACGTCCGCCTAGATAAACCGTCGGAAGTTTCAACGTCGCTGCGTTGTCTAAATACGGCAGTTCGTAGGAATATCGCACGGAATTGTCGCCCGGACGAAACGCAAACGCGATCGAATAACGATTGTTTTTCTTGTCGATGGGAATCTGTGTCAGCGGCATTCCTGCCGGGCCAGTAGCCTGCACTCCCTGCAGTTCGCCTTTTTCCGGCAGAGCAAAGTCAAAGGTTCCATCGGTGCGGAAATAGGCGTATGGCGGCTGCGATTTGTTCTCTACTTGATATTCCTCAGCGACCTTCAAGGTGTC
>QHYL01000036.1 GCA_003224105.1 Acidobacteriota bacterium
GATCGGCTCGGATTCTGGGAGCGGAATGGGTATCACGCGTATGGGGATCCGTGGAAGGAGCAGAGGTATTCGGGAGGCTGATGAAACGCCTCTCTACAACTTGGCGGAGGAACCTTTGGCTCAAAAGAATATACGCCGCCACCTCAATCGGCGAATCCGTGCTGGAACATCATGGTCTTGCGGAGGCGCGGGACATAGATGACCCAGCGAATGTCCTCGCGCTGGCAACCGCGATAGACAAAGATTCTTGAAGACTTGTCGTCCAGTATTTCGCGTTTGAGCTCCGAAGCCCCAACTCCTTCGATCTTGAGGCGTTTCATTTCACTTGCCAGCACATCTTCGCTGACTTCACGGTTTTCCAATTGGCGCACTTGGAAGGAGTTCAGATTGTGCTTTTGACTTTGGTCTGCCCCATATTTCCATGTGAACCAGTCTCTGAAGAATTGGTCTGGCGCTCGAAAATCCAGGATTTCTCTAAAGGAGAGCATATCCGGTTCCTTCACAGACCATTCGTCCTCCCAGAGGGCCGAATTATCGAAGCCGGACTCGACCATAAGCCAACAGTGATACATCCAGTGTTGATTCTTTGATGGGGTTTGTTCCAGGCCTTCCACAATCGGCGCCATTTCCTTCTGGACGCGTAGCCGAAAGCGGTCTGGGGATCCGTCGCCGTTCCAATCGTATTCAGCTTCCGCATAATAAATTTCTGTGTCTTTAGACATGGCTGGCGCAGGTGGGCCACTAGATTTAACCGTTACCGGCCGGCAGAGGCTAAAGAGGGTCATGAGGAGGAGCACCTGGAACCACAAGAAGTCCATGCGACGTCACCACTGAGGGAGTTCCAACTCTGACAGATGCTAACATGGCGCAGCGGGTTGCAGTCGGTTTAAGTGGATTGAGATCCGTGGAAGAGCAGAGATATTCGGGAAGATAGAAAATGAAAATTCGAAACTCGAAACGCGAGGAAGAAGTGGAGGGCGGGATGAAGGTGCAGGGCGAATTAGCGAATCGGCGGGAGTTTTTGCAGATGTCGGCGGCGTTGGCGCTGACCGGAGTTGTGGGGAGAGGCAGTCTTACCCAGATTGATGCAGCGGAGGGCGCGAAGCGGGTCGTGAACACCGACGGGGCGGAGCCGACGCCTGGCGCGAAGGGGGTTGCGGTAGTTGGCGGGATGCAGGATGCGGCGTTTGCGGCGAAGCAGGAAGAGCGGCGGAAGGAGTTGTGGAGTTTGCTGGGGGATCTTCCGACGCAGCATGTGCCGGGGCCACCGAAGCTGGTGAGCAGCGAAAAGCATGAGGGCTACACGCTGGAGCGGCTGGTGCTGGATTTGAACGGGATGGAGGCAGTTCCTGCGCTTTTGTTGATTCCGGACAAGCGAGAGGAGCGCGCGCCCGGGCTGCTGTACATCCATTGGCATGGTGGAATGTATGACCTGGGCAAAGAGATGCTGCTCAAGGGCGTAAGTGTAGCTCCGGCGTACGCGCCCGTGTGCGCGGAGAAAGGAATCGTGACGCTGGCGATTGATAGCTGGTGCTTTGGCGAGCGCAAGCACGAAAAGGTTGGGCGAACGGGAGAAGAAAACACGTTCAAGGAGATGCTTTGGAAGGGCCGGGTGCTCTACGGAATGATGATGCTCGACGAGTTCCGCGCGTTCGATTACCTGGCGCAGCGGCCGGAAGTGGATCCGGAGCGCCTGGGCGTTTTGGGGATGTCCATGGGTTCGACGAAGGCGTGGTGGCTGGCGGCGCTGGAGCCGCGCGTAAGAGTCTGCATGGATGTGTGCTGCCTTACGGATTTTGAAGAGTTGATCAAGGCGGATGGGTTGAGCGGGCACGGGATCTACTATTACGTGCCATCGCTGCTGAAGCATTTTCAGACCGCGGAGATTAATGAGCTGATCGTGCCGCGGGCGCACCTGAGCGTGAACGGGCGGCTGGACGAGTTGACACCGCCAAAGGGCGTGGAGAAGATTCGCGATTACCTGATGCCGCTTTATCGCAAATACGGGAAGGAATCCGACTGCCACGTTGAATTATTTGAGTGTGCGCACGTGGAGCTGCCGGAAATGCGAAAGGTGATTTTGGAGTGGATGGATCGGTACCTGGTGAAAGCAAAGGCTTAACGGCTTGTTGAAAAACCCCTTTGACCGTCATTCCGAGCCGTCGCTGCACCCGCCTTCGGCAGGCCTCGCTCCTCGGAATGACAAGCTCTTTTTCGTTCTTCGACGAGCTCTTAAGGGACCGGGGACGCAATATCGCGAGAGTCCGCGAAATCCGGTAAAGACACCAGAGTTGATCTAGGCTGCGGATGGTCCTTATTTTCTAACGTGACCATTCCGGTTGTGCAACGTCACACGCTATGGCCCTGGTTTGCCCAGTTGCAGGGAACTTTTTGGCGCGAAACGAGTATCTCTAATGGCCGGAAAAACAAGGCACTTCCAAGGCAGGTGGGACGCGACATCCTGGGTTTGTGGTTCAGTTTTGGTGCCAGAGAAGCACGGGTCTGAAGACCCGCCACTACAAAGGCGGCGCTCGGGCGCGGCGGATTGCGGATAGAGAACGCCAAGCCGGCCCAGCGAGCCAGGAATCTCACGGCTTGAGTGGAGGCAGTCAACATGAACATCGTCGGAGCGATGGAAACGGCGGCTCGTGACTTCCGGTTCAGCCTGCGTGCGTTGAGGCGGAGCCCCGGTTTTGTGGCCGTAGCGGTGATGACGCTGGCACTGGGGATCGGGGCGAACACCGCGATTTTTTCCTTGTTGGATCAAATTTTGCTGCGGCTGCTTCCGGTGAAAAATCCTCAACAACTGGTGTTGCTCACAATGCGGGGGCACCACTACGGGAACAATTGGGGCGGGAACGCGATTTCGCACCCGATGTTCCGCGATTTTCAGGCGCACAACGAAGTGTTTTCCGGAATGTTCTGCCGGTTCCCGAGTCCGGTGAGCTTGACGTTTGGCGGGCAATCGGAGCGGGTGAATGCGGAGCTGGTTTCAGGAACGTACTTCAGCTTGCTGGGTGTAAAGACGATTCTGGGGCGCGCGTTCACGCCGGAGGACGATCGCGTTCCCAACGGGCACCCGCTGGTGATGCTGACGTACGACTATTGGAGGCAGCGGTTCGGGGGAGATCCGGAAATTGTAGGGAAGAGCTTGATTGTGAACGGCCACAACATGACAGTGGTCGGGGTGGTGCAGCAGGGTTTTGACGGCGTGGAATTGGGATATTCCACCAAGGTTTTCATCCCGGTCATGATGCAAGAACAGGTCCTTGTGGTACCCATGAAGATGCTCACCGATCGGCGGAGCCGCTGGGTGAACGCGTTTGGGAGGTTGAAACCGGGAGTATCGATCACGAAGGCGAAAGCGTCGCTGCAGCCGTTCATGCACTCGATGCTGGAAAGCGAAGTGAAGGAAGCGGCGTTCAGTCATGCTTCGACCTACGACCGCGAGCAATTCCTGAAATGCTGGATTGATGTTCTGCCGGGTTCGCAGGGCCGGTCGTACACGCGGCGCGGGCTGTCGACGCCGCTTTGGGTGTTGATGGCGACGACAGGCATGGTGCTGCTGATTGCGTGCGCGAATCTGGCGAATCTGCTGCTGGCGCGAGCCACCAGCAGGCAAAAAGAGATTGCGGTGCGGCTGGCGATGGGGGCAAGCCGAGGCCGCATTGTCTCGCAGCTATTGACGGAGACACTTTCCCTTTCGGTGTTGGGCGGGCTTGTGGGGTTGGCGCTGGCTTTCTGGGCGGACAGGGCCCTCATGAGAATTTATCTGCCGGCGGATTCGACGGACCTGACTATTTCCACGCTGCCGGATTTTCGGGTTCTGGCTTTCACACTAGGCGTAACGATTCTGACGGGAGTCTTGTTTGGGCTTGTGCCAGCATTGCAGACCACGCGGCCGGATGTAGGCCGCGTCTTGAAGGATGAAGCCGGCGCGGTGGTCGGCGGTGGCCACGCGGGATTGCGGAAGACGCTGGTGGTGGCGCAGGTGGCGCTTTCGCTGTTGCTGCTGATTGGGGCGGGTTTGTTTTTGCGCAGCTTGAAAAACCTGAGCAATCTCGGCCCAGGATTTCCCGCGGAGCGGCTGGTGGGATTCAATATCGATCCTTCGCTGGGCGGCTACACTCCGGAGAGAGCAAAAATTTATTACCAGCAGTTGACGAACTCTCTGAGCGCGATTCCCGGAGTGCAATCCGTAGGATTGGCGAGTATGCGGATTCTGGAAAACAACGAGTGGGACAGCAGCATGACGGTGGAAGGGTACACTCCGGCCAAGCCGGAGGACCGGGCGGAGCCTTACATGAATCTGATCAGTCCGGGATACTTTGCCACGCTGGGCGTGCCGATTGTTGCGGGGCGGGACTTCCGGCTGACGGATGACCACGAAATCAAGAAAGGGCCGGAGGAGGATGACTGGACGCCAACGACGGTGATGATCAACGAGAAGTTCGCGAAGAAATTCTTTCCGGGAAGGAACCCCATCGGCATGCACATGGGTTTCGGAAGCGATCCGGGAACGCGCACGGATATGGAAGTTATCGGCGTGGTGAAGGACATCAAGTATACGAGTTTGCGGGACGACATTCCGGAGCAGGCGTACATTCCGTACATGGGGAGCCATTTTCTGGGCGGCATGACGGTGTACCTGCGGACAGGCGTGGATCCTGGCTTGCTCATGACCACGGTACGGCAGAAAGTTCGCGAGCTGGACCCGAACCTTCCGATTTATGCGCTGAGGACGACCGAGACGCAGATCAGCAACTCGCTGACGACGGAGCGCATGATTGCGAGCCTCTCGACGGTGTTTGGTTTTCTGGCGACGCTGCTGGCGGTGATTGGACTGTATGGCGTGATGTCTTATACGGTGGCGCAACGAACGCGCGAGATTGGAATCCGCATGGCGTTAGGCGCGGAGCAGGGAAACGTGGTGTGGATGGTGATGCGCGAAGTGCTGCGGCTGATTGGCATCGGGGTGGTTGTGGGTATTCCGGCGGCGCTGGCGCTCACCCAGGTGGTGCAGAGCCAG
>QHYL01000037.1 GCA_003224105.1 Acidobacteriota bacterium
GGGCATGACCCGCGAACGCTGGCGATGGCCACCGTGGCGTTGACGATTGTGGCTTGCGCGGCGGGATACATCCCGGCGCTGCGCGCCAGCCGGCTGGATCCGATGAAGGCGTTGCGGTATGAGTGAGCTGCGAGCACGCGAAGGCTGTTGATGCGCTAATCGAAACCTGAAGCGGAGACGTCTTCGAAGACCAACTCCTTGTCCATGTCTAGCATTTGCTTTCGATAGAAGTGAATCCCGCTCAGAACCATCCCCAATAGCGGCGCGAACCAAACGAGCCTCCAGGGATCGGAGAGAGACCAATTCTCCATTTGGGGAAGGTAAATCGTGAAGAAGACGTAGCCGAACACGTAGGCGACTGCGATGAGTCCGGAATGACTCTTGAAAGAAGGATAGGGGCAGGTAAAAGGGACTTTGCGAAATTTCAGGAGCGAGACTTCTACAAGAACGACGGTGCAAACAATCAGGATTGCTGTGTGCAGCAGCGCGATCGTCCAACCCCCCAATGCGAGCGTTGCTAGGAAGCAAGCGGGAGCCAGCCAGGACAGGGAGAATAGCAAGAGAACGCGCCGGGCGATGGGGCGGGCTTCGTGCCGTTCGCGATCCAGCCAGAAGCGAAAAATCCAGTTCCCTTGCAAATCCGCAGGAATTTCGAAAGCCAGGCGCATTCCCATAATCAAGCAGTAGCTCAAGATAAAGGGCACGGACAGGAATTCCAGCGAAAGCGCGTTGCTGGTGATGAGCGAATGAAGACTCGGCGCAGAGGAAAGGACGGTGGCGGATGCGACAAGTCCTAAGGCCAAGAAGCCGGAGACAACCTGAAGGTGACCGTCGCTGCGAAGCACAGTCCTTGCCGCGAAGAGATAGCAGGCGCGTTGCGCGGGCGTCCGAAGCACCG
>QHYL01000038.1 GCA_003224105.1 Acidobacteriota bacterium
TTGAGAAAAATGAAGCTGCTCAAGAACGTGAGGCTTTTGATTTCGTCCATCAGCGACGCGGAATACCAGGAACTTCTGCGCATGGCCGGGATCGTGCCGACCCCGGGAATTCCGTTGCCCTGAGCTGATGCTTGACGAAATCCTTTCCGGCAAAACGCGCGTGATCGATCTGAGCTACGCGATCAACGAGAGACTGGTGCCTTGGCCGGGAGACGAGAAATGGTTTGAAGCGAAAGTCAACGCGTCCGTGGAGAAGAACGGGTACTTCACGCGGAGTTTCTGGATGCTGGAGCATTACGGGACGCATCTGGATGCTCCAGCCCATTTTCCGCCGGGGAAGACGACGGTGGACCAAATTCCAGCGAAGCAGCTTTTTGGGCCGGCGGCGGTGCTGGACGTACGGGCTGACGGCGCCAAGGACGCGGATTATCAGCTTCCCGGAGCGCGCGTGGAAGAGTGGGAAAAACGGCACGGACGGATTCCAGCGGGAGCGATCGTGCTTCTGCGAACGGGCTGGGCTTCGCGCTGGCCGGATGCGCGGGGATATAGGAATCAAGACGCTCAGGGGAAAATGCATTTTCCAGGCTTTTCTGTAGAGTCCGCAAAGATGCTCATCGAGCGGCAAGTCAGCGGCTTGGGATGCGATACGATGAGCATCGATTACGGAGCTTCGGCGGACTTTGCGGTGCACCACCTGACGCTGGGTTCGGGGCTGTATCATCTGGAGAATCTCGCGGACTTGAGTGCGTTGCCGGAAACCGGAACATTTCTGGTGGTGGCGCCCATCAAGCTGGAAGGCGGCTCCGGCGGGCCGGTGCGGGTGTTTGCGTTGCTGCCGTGAGGACGGCGGAGTTTTTCTGCAACATTTTTGGAAGCTTTACGTCTCATAGTTTGGCGGGTGTGGTGGGGTTAACGGGCAGTCCGGTTTCCCAAGAGTTTCTAACAAACTTTGCGCAGTGATTCGGCGCAATCCGGGGATTCATACGATTTTCTTGGAGGAGACATGCGCGTTCGAATGGCGGTCCTGATTTGTGCTTTGCTGGCGTTGACTTGCGCGGGAGTATCCCGGGCGGCGGAGGAAACGCCGCTGCTGGCGCATTCGCCGACGCTCAGCAAAACGCAGGTGGTTTTTGCTTACGGCGGCTACCTGTGGACCGTTCCGCGGGAAGGCGGCGACGCGCGGCAACTCACGACGGGCGGCCACGAGGGTGCGCCTGTGTTTTCGCCAGATGGCAAGTGGATCGCCTTTACGGGGCAATACGACGGAAACGTGGATGTGTTTGTGATGCCGGCGGACGGTGGCGAGCCCAGGCGGCTCACGTGGCATCCAGGCGTGGATATCGCCACGGGATGGACTCCGGACGGAAAGAAAGTGCTCTTTCATTCGAACCGGGATTCCTACGCGGATTTCGACCGGCTGTACACCGTTCCGGTCGAGGGCGGCCCGGCGGAAGTGTTGCCGATGTGGCGCGGGGAGGCCGCGTGGTATTCGCCGGATGGGACGCGCATCGCTTATGTGCCAAACGAGATCTGGCAAACGTCGTGGAAGCGCTATCGCGGCGGGCAGACCACGCCGATCTACGTGGTGCGGCTAAGCGACCTGGCATTGGAAAGAGTGCCGCGCGAAAATTCGAATGACAAGGATCCAGTCTGGTTCGGGGACACGGTTTATTTTCTTTCGGACCGCAACGGTCCGGTGACGCTCTTCGCCTATGACACCAAGGCAAAAACGGTGAAGCAAGGCATCGTGAACCAAGGACTCGATTTCAAATCACTTTCCGCGGGGCCCGACGCGCTCGTCTACGAGCAGTTCGGCGGAATCTACGTTTTCAACCCGTCGAATGGCAAACCCACGAAGGTCGATATTCGCATCGCCGGTGACCTGCCTTCGACGAGGCCGCACTACGAAAACGTTGGTGACAGGATTCAAAACGCCGCAATTTCTCCATCGGGAATGCGCGCGGTGTTTGAAGCCCGCGGGGAAATCTTCTCCGTGCCTGCGGAAAAGGGCGACGTCCGTAACTTGACGCACACACCCGCGGTCGCCGAACGCGATCCCGCGTGGTCGCCCGATGGGAAATCCATTGCCTTCTTCTCCGACGAATCGGGTGAGTATGCACTGCACGTCGTGGATCAATCCGGCTCCGGGGTGAAGAAAATCAATCTGGGGAATCCGCCGTCTTATTTCTACGGCCCGTTGTGGTCACCGGATAGCAAGAAAATTGCTTATACCGACAAGCGCTTGAACCTTTGGTACGTGGATGTAGAGAAAGGCACTCCGGTAAAAGTGGCCACGGACCGCTACGACGATCCGACTTCTGCAATGAACGAGACCTGGTCACCGGACAGCAAATGGCTCACGTACTCGAAGGAGCTCGAGAATCACCTTCGCACGGTGTTCGTTTATTCGCTCGAGACTGGCAAGGAGTCGCAAATAACCGACGGCATCAGCGACGCGCGCTTTCCGGTTTTCGACAAGGGCGGAAAATCCCTAATCTTCGCGGTCAGCACGGATGTAGGGCTTTCGTCGGGGTGGCTCGATTTGTCGAGCTTCCAGCATCCGGTCTTGCGGCATATATATGCTGCCGTGTTGAAAAAGGGGGATCCTTCGCCCGTAGAACCGCAGAGCGACGAAGAAAAAGCAACCGATGAAAAGAAGGATGCGGCAGGCGTAGACAAGGGGAAAGAAGCGGAAAAGAACAAGGAAGGAGAGAAAGGGAAGGAAGGCGACAAGAAAAAAGACGAGGGCGTCAAGGTAGTGATTGACCTGGACGGAATCGGCCAGCGCATCATTTCGCTTCCCATTCCGGCCGCGCGCTACGAAGGTCTGGACGCCGGCAAGGCGGGAACACTGTTCCTTTCCGAAGTCGTGGATGTACCGCGGTTCGAAGGGCCCACTCCTGTGTCGGTTTCCAAGTTTGATTTTGCGACGCGCAAGACCGAGCCGTTCCTCAGCGGCATCAATGGATTCGGCGTGTCGGCAAACGGCGAAAAGGCGTTGTACCGGCAAGGGCCGGGATGGTTCATCGCAGCGACGGGCGCCGCTCCAAAGCCGGGCGACGGAGCGTTGAAGCTGGATGGCATGGAAACCTATGTGGATCCGCGCGTCGAGTGGAACCAGATGTACCACGAAGTTTGGCGCATCGAGCGCGACTTCCTGTACGACCCGAATCACCACGGGCTCAACATTCCCGCCATCGAAAAGAAATATTCCGTGTATTTGAAGGGCCTGGGCGGGCGCGCCGACCTCAATTACCTTTTCGACGAAATGCTCGGCGAAGTCACGATCGGGCACATGTTTATCGCGGGCGGCGACATCCCCAAGCCAAATCAGGTGCGGGGAGGATTGCTTGGGGCGGATTACAAAATCGAAAACGGGCGCTACCGCTTTGCACGGATCTACAACGGGGAGAATTGGAACCCCGATTTGCGCGCGCCGCTGACGCAACCCGGTGTGGATGTGAAGACCGGCGATTACCTGCTGGAAGTCGAAGGCCGCGACGTCCGACCGCCGGCCGAAGTTTACAGCTTCTTTGAGAACACCGCCGGCAGGCAAATCAAACTCAAAGTCGGCCCGAATGCGGACGGCAAGGATTCGCGCGAGGTAACCGTCGTGCCCCTGCCAAGCGATTTTGCCCTGCGCAACCGCGCGTGGGAAGAAGACAACCGCCGCAAAGTGGATGAGCTCAGCGGAGGAAAGCTGGCGTATGTGCACGTACCGGATACGGCTGTGGGAGGGTGGCTCAATTTCAACCGTTTTTACTTCGCGCAAGTCGGCAAACAGGGCGCGGTGATTGACGAGCGCTACAATCATGGCGGCGAAGTGGCCGATTACATCATTGACATGCTGAAACGCCCGCTGCGCAACTGCGCGATTTCGCGCGAAGGCGAAAAGTTCTGCTCGCCGCTGGCGCAAATCTATGGGCCCAAGACGATGATCATCAACGAAATGTCCGGTTCAGGCGGCGATGCGCTTCCGTGGATGTTCCGGCAGGACAAGATTGGCCCGCTCGTCGGCATGAAAACCTGGGGCGGGTTGGTGGGAATTTATGGGTATCCGCCGCTGCTTGATGGCGGCTTCGTCACCGCGCCGCGCGTGGGAATTTACGGATTGCACGGCGATTGGGAAGTGGAGAACAAGGGCATCCCGCCGGATATCGAGGTGGAAAATGACCCAGCCTCCGTCGCAGCGGGGCACGATCGTCAGTTAGAGAAAGCAGTGGAAGTCACCATGGACGCGTTGAAGAAGAACCCGGTGACGATTCCGGATCATCCGCCCTATCCTAACTATCACAAGAAGTAGCTAAGACATTTTTTCGAAGAGACACGGCAAGCGGCGTGCCGCTGCATTTATTTCCCGGCACTTGCGCCTGTTGTTTTCGAGAGCATCCAGGTAAGAAGCTCTGTTTCGGCGTAGGCTTTCTCCCACGAATTGTGGCCCACGCCCGGATACTCGGTGTAATGGACTTCGCCGCCCAGCGCCTTCATCGCGTCGTTCATGCGGCGTGATTCGGTGACGGGAACGACTGGGTCATCCCCTCCGTGGAAAATCCAAACGGGCGTTTGGCCGCCAATTTTCTTGGCAGCTTCGGTGTAAGGCGCGTTGTCGTCCGCCGACTGCTGACGCGCCATGTCAGGCACGAGGACGCCTCCACAAATAGGAACGATAGCCGCGAATTTTCCGGGATACTTCCCGGCAAGATACCAGGTTCCGTAGCCGCCCATGGAGAGCCCGGTCAAGTAAATTCGAGTGGGATCGCCGTGAAACTCCTTTTGAGCTTGGGCCAGCGTGGCCATCGCGACGTCCGCCATGTTGGACTCCGCCCACCAGACATTCTTGCGGCACTGCGGCATCACGATGACGGCAGGGAAGCGGCTGCGATATCGGCGAATCGCCGTGCCGATGCCCACTTCCGTTTGAATCAAGCCGTCATCGCCGCGTTCGCCCGCGCCATGAAGGAACAAAATGACCGGCCACTTTGTTTTCTTCGTCCAATTGTCCGGAACGAACACCTGGTATTTGTATTCTGTTCCCGCGACGGTGACGGTACGGTCGAGAAAACCGGTCTCCGTTTTCCTGGCTTCGGCTGGAGCCGCCGTCAGCGAAGCGGCAACAACAACCGAAAATAGAATGTAAATCAGGCTTTTCCGGGACACGCGCACAAGTCACCTCCGAGCGAGAAACTGTAACACGAGTCCCGCGAAGTTCGAGCAGTCGCTTCACATTGAGGAATCTGCGAGTCGGCTGCGCGAAGAGCATTAAGCGGTCCGATGTGCTATTTTGAAAGCTCTCCGTTTATGCCGGAACTTCCCGAAGTCGAAACTGTAGCACGCGGATTGCGCCAGACTATCCTTGGACGGCGCATCCTGTCGGTAGCGCTGGGAAAAACGGATTTCATCGACGATCCCGTTGCGCTGGAACAGAATTTGCCGGGACACCGGATTGATGCCGTGGAGCGCTACGGAAAATTCATGCTGTTGCGCCTATCCGAGGCGGCCGCAACGAACGGCAATGGCGGCGAGAATACAGCGAAGCAGGCTTCTTTGCTTGTGCACTTGGGAATGACCGGACAGATGGCGCCAAGCCCCGCGGAGAAACCGCTCGAAAAGCACACTCACGTTTGCATGCTTCTGGATGACGGTCGCGAATTGCGCTATATCGACGCGCGGCGGTTTGGGCGCATCGCCTATTTGACGGAAGCTCCGCTTGCAGAGGAATTGACCCGGTTTGGCGCGGACCCTCTTGAAATTAGCAAAGAGGAGTTTGTGAAAAGGATTCGCGCGCGGCGTGCGCGCATCAAAGCGCTGCTTCTGGATCAGGGCGTGCTTCGCGGCGTTGGCAACATCTATGCCGACGAGAGCTTGTGGCGGGCGAAGATTCATCCGGCGCAACTCGGAGCCAAGTTGAGCAGAAAACAAGCCGAAATGTTGTGGAGCGGGCTGCAGGAAATCTTGCGGAAAGCCATTGCGATGCGCGGTTCATCCATTTCCGATTTTCTCGACGCCGAGGGCGAGCCGGGAGAATATCAGCGGCGCCATCGGGCGTATGGACGCGAAGGAAAAGGCTGTCACCGGTGCAAGACTGCGATCCGGCGGGGAATTGTGGCGGGACGCAGCAGTTATT
>QHYL01000731.1:0-3180 GCA_003224105.1 Acidobacteriota bacterium
GAAGCGGGTCCGGGTAAAGGGCGATTGGTGCAACCAGAGAATCCAACTGATCATTTGGAATCTTGGGAGCTTGCTCCTCAGGAGCGCTGCCTTGCTGTGCCGCCAACTCTGGCCCCGCCGATGACAGCTGGCTAGGAATTAGTAACATGGAGCACATCACCGCAGTCAGCTGACATCGTAGGCCTCGCACGAAGTTCGCCATTTCGTTACCTTTGCACTCACCCGTTCCGTCCTCTTGTTAGCGCGTTCGTCTGATTCAGAGTACTGGCAAAATTACCAGTTAGGCTTTGAAGCCTATGGGCAGGTGCCGGCCTGTAACTCTTGATAGCGCTGGGCGGACGGAAAACCTTCTGGGGTAGGAACGAAACCGAGCCACCTGGACTTCAATCCGGCGCCGCGGCTGAAGAACCGAACCACACTTAAGAGGGCGAGATGATGAGGATAAAAATGGTTCCGGCAGTGTTCCGGTTATCCTACGACAATTCGGTTCTTCACTGCAAATTGGATCAGATCTGCGCTCGTTTTAAAACCGAGATCGTGCATGATGTGGTATTTGTGAAAGGCCACTGTGCGCGGCGTGACCTTCAAAACGCTTGCCGCTTCTTTCATCGATTTTCCTTCAGCCAAAAGCTGAACGACTTCTCGCTGACGCAGGGTCAGTGCTTTGTGACGGCTCGTGCCCTGAGGATTGCGAATGAACGACTCCTGCATTCCCCGGGCAATCTGCGGGGTGATGTAGGGTTTGCCTCGAAGGGCCAATTGCATCGCTTGAAGCAATTCTGAAGCGGCAGACTTCTTCAGCACATATCCGCACGCACCAGACTTCACAGCCTCGACGGCAAGTTCAGGATCTTCATTCATCGTCAGAAAGACAAACTTAATGCTGGGCATTCTCTGCTTAAGTTGCCGGCAAGCATCCAGCCCATTCAGCAGGGGCATTGCAATATCGACTACAATCACGTCGGGCTTCAGGGCCGTGGCAGCGGCCACGAGCGCATGTCCATCGGCCACCGTCGCGACGACGTCAAAATGTAGCGCAATCAACCCGCACAATGCTTCTGCCACCAGGGTGTGATCATCGGCGAGAATCGCACTAGGCAGTTTCATAATTTCCTCACTTAGTCGTTTAACGACAGGCAATGAGCAATTGTGGGCAGGGGATGTGAACTTTAGCACAAACAATTTACGGTAGACAATGACGTAATAAGTATTAATGAGCGCGGACATATCGCGGTCAAACCGGTAAGCCAAATGGAAAATTGACTGCAGGCAAAAAACAGGAACGTCGAGAATCTTATGAGCGATCAGGATGACGTTGTGTGAATAGATAAGGATCCCCACTCTGTATGACTCTTCGAATTGCCCTGGTAGCGCGGACAAAGGAATCACAATGGCAACCGCGGTCAGGAGAGAACTGCGCGAGAACGAGAATCTGCGGACTGCCTATCTGTCGGACGCTAATGGAAAACAGGGAATGAACCAACTGGCAGAACTTACAGTGACTTAGCGTAGGGGCTTTGAATAGCGTTGGATAAGTGCGCCTGGCGTGCTCCGGAGCATCCCCGGACGACCGCTTCCCCAGGCCCGAGCATGTATCCTGCTGGCCAAACGCGTTTGGGTGAACCTGGCCTGCATTTGAGGCGCCAACCACATAGCGTCCAACGCCTACTCCAGATAGCGCCATTGGGGGCCGCGAAAATCTAATGTCCCTATACATGACGGCTGGCCTGCTAGCACTCTTTGCCGCTTGCGAGTTGGCGATGTTGCGTGGGGTACATCGCGCTATTCAGACGCGTCGAGACATTGCAAATTGGGTTTGGTTTGCCAACACCGTCTTGGAAACTATGCTGCCCGCGGTCGCCGTCGCTTTCATCTCTAGTTCATCTATCGATCCGGCCTATAAACCGCTGGCAAATCCCGCAGGGCTTGGTTTCTTTTTGTTTATCAGCTTATCGACACTGCGTTTAGATCCCGCTCTTTGCAGGATTTCTGGATTGACCGCTGCGGTTAGCTACCTTGCCGCCGCGGCGCATTTGGGTTGGCGCCCCTCAATGAAGGGGGGAGAATCGCTGTTGACTCCTGAAAAAGCTGTATTTGGCTACGCCATCGCCTTCATCATTGGTGGATGTGTGGCCGGCATGATTGCATGCGAAATTCGCAAGCAAGTGGAAGCAGCCCTACGTGAAGCAGATACGAGGCGTCAACTTGAAAGCGTGGAGCACGATCTCTCGCTGGCACGATCGATCCAGCAATCCCTGCTCCCGAACATGACACCGGAAATCGAAGGCTTTGAGATCGCAGGATGGAACCAGCCCGCGGATCAGACGGGTGGTGACTATTATGACTGGCAGGTTCTTCCGAATGGGACCGTGGTGGCGGAACTGGCCGACGTAACCGGCCACGGCATTGGTCCTGCCTTGCTCGCAGCGGTTTGCCGTGCTTATGCGCGAGCTAGTTTCGGCCAAGGCAACGGCCTCTTTAGGGCGATGGAGCAACTCAATGGCGAACTCAATCGCGATATTGGAGAGGGACGTTTTGTAACGTTGGTGGCGGTTGTCTGCGTGCCCGGATGCCCGCGAGTGCAACTGATTTCAGCAGGGCATGGCCCTTTATTCGTCTATGTCTTCAACCAAGACCGTTTTGAGCAGCTAGGTGCTCAAGGGCTTCCGCTTGGTATTTCATCACAATTCGTATCTGATCCTCCAAAGATACTGGAGCTAAGTGCTGGCGACGTTCTAGTCCTGGCCACGGACGGTTTCTTGGAATGGACCAACCGCGAAGGCGAACAATTTGGGGCCGAAAGATTCAAAGAAACCATTCGTCAATCGAAGGAAGAGTACCCAAGTGACGTCATCTCGGCTCTTTATGGAGCGGTTCTTGCGTTTTCTGGCGGAACGAAACAGCCGGATGACTTGACGGCAGTGGTTATCAAGCGAACTTAAAGTGCGACCCACTCCATTTAACTGGTTCAGGTTACATCGTCAAGATCCGTAACGCTCCGGCTTAGATACTGCTTACCGACAAGAACCGATTCGAGACTGGGCAAAAGTTCAGTAGCGGCGTCCTCCTTATGAACGTACCCACATCCCCCCGCTTCTAGGGCCGCCTGCACGATTTCGGGGTGCAAATGACTGGTCAGAAAGATAACCTTGCAACCGGGACTGACTTCCCGGATTCGCC
>QHYL01000731.1:3207-4873 GCA_003224105.1 Acidobacteriota bacterium
CTTCCTCTTTTATGCGTTAGGTTCAAAGGGGCCTGCACTGAGCTCGTTTCAAGTCAATGCCCCCAGACCAGAGTCACATGACTGGCGATGGCTGGTCGTTGCCCCAGAGCAATAAGAGAGGGCGAAGCCAAAAGATAGAACGTGAAGAACAAATGGTACTTCGTGGTCAAATCGTATGAAGCAGAAGACGTTCCGGAGAACGCAGCAGAACCTTTCCGCGGTGCTTTAGGACGGCGCCGTTGTCTTGCCACTTGCTCAACAAGCGGCTTGCCGTGAACGGAGTGACGTTGGCAGCACCAGCCAACTCCTCGTTGGTAGCATCGAACTCGAATCCGCCCGAGACTTTTTCCCCTATGGTATGGGCTAGGCAGACCAGCACGCCGGCGAGTCTCTGACGTGCAGTATGGCTGGTCAAGGCCACATGATCCGCGACATACCATGCCAGATAGTCGTAGGCGATAAGCAACCCATTTTCGAGCAGCCGCGGGTAACGGCCTGCCAAATTTCGGAGTGTGGCTCGATCCCACACCAACATCGAACAATCTTTCAGCGTTTCAGTGTTGACGAGATACAGAGAAGCAGTTGACAAAAGGGCCGCGCCGCCGAAGATCTCTCCAGGCGTTAACCAAAGAAGGATGACCTTTTTCCCTTCCTGGGTATTGAAGAAGAATCTGGCTCGTCCTCTGGTCAACAGGAACAAGTGATCGGCCGGATTTCCCTGGTTTACCACGACAGAATTGGAGGCGAAGTGCCGCTGCTTGGCTGCCGCCAGAATGCCGTTGAGGTCAAGTGGGGAAAGTCCTTCAAAGAATCGGGATTTTAGATTGCCAGTTGCGATAGCAGGTTTCGAAAGAGACATAGAAAGGGGATTCCAGAGCCTCCGCTACCAGTAAACAACTCTGCAGCAGCAACATAACTTTGCTCATGTCCCGAATAACATCGTCGAGGCTCGCCGAGAACCTGTTACTTCTAACAGTAAAAACTACGCTTCCAAAACGTGCTCTCACGCCTGGTTGTAATGCGACAACTCTTGAAAAATGAAAACGTTACCTGCCAAGCGCACGGCGAATGGCAGGGATGAGCTCACTTGCAATTTTGGATTTAGCGACATATCCCAGAGCCCCGGTCGAAAGGCACCTACTCACGAAATCGTTATCGCTGTGAACGCTCAAGAAAACAATACGAGACGTGCAGCCTAACCCCTTCAAGCGGTCCACAGCCTCAATTCCATTCAGAATAGGCATGGATATATCAGTGATGATGAGATCCGGTTTCAAGCGGATGGCCTCTTCGATCAACGCTTGCCCGTTGCCGACCTTGCCGACGACTTCGAACTCTGGTTCCAAGAGGCGTGCCTCCATCTCCGAGAAACGTAGGTGATCATCCGCCAATAAAATTCGTGCTCTCATCACTTGGCCCGCTCGATGAATACGCAGCCAAATGGAGGTCATGGCGTTCATGGAGCGCACCGTCTACCGCGCGGAGGCGAGTCGTCTGCTCCGCGGCGGCGGCCCGACTGCTAAATCTAGGGTTATTCACATGTCGTGTATTTGACTACTGTCAACAGTGGCAGCAGATGGCAAGGTGACCAAGAAGGCTTCAGAAGGAAAGAACTCTGCAGCCGAAACTGAATCAATCGAGCATAGTATGAAAGTTGGATATCGGG
>QHYL01000039.1 GCA_003224105.1 Acidobacteriota bacterium
CGCGGTGGAGAGAGCATCCTCCTGTCAGACAAGAACCATATCTCGGAGCAAGTTGCGGTTTGCGGGAACGGACGTTACATCGTTTACCGCCAGTTAGGGAAAGCCGCGAAGACGGCGGAGAATTTGTGGCGGATGGATGCGAACGGGAGCAATCCGACACAACTTACGTTCGGGCATAACGAAACCGACGTGCGGTGCTCTTTGGACGATAAATGGGTTTATTACGTGGATGCGGCTGACAACTTTCTGCCAAAACGCGTCCCGCTCAATGGGGGCACGCCGGAAACTATATTTGACTCCGCCATTGGCGGCGCTGCGCTGTCTCCCGACGGCAAAATGCTCGTCGCGCTCGAAACCCGCGAATTGGACCACAAGCTGATGCTCAAGTTCGTTTCCACCGAAAGCAAGAAATCCTGGTATCACGACGTCGATCAGCGGGCAGCGCGGCCCCTGGAATTCACGCCGGACGGCAAGGCTGTCGCTTACACGGTGCACGAAAAAGGCGTGGGCAATCTTTGGATTCAGCCGCTGGACAGTGCGCCTTACCGGCAGCTCACCCATTTCACGTCGGAGAGAATTGCGCAGTTTGCCTTTTCGCCAAACGGTTCGCAACTCGCCTTCGAGCGCGGCCACACCGAGTCGGACGCCGTGCTGCTGCGCGACCTGTTGCGCTGAGAATCGATGTGTTTTGAACGGCGAATGGCCCGAACAGGCAATGCTGGTGAAGAGTCTCGAATTGCCTGCGCCGGTAACGCGAGGTTAGAACGGGCTCGTGAGCTTGGGGCGCGTTTTCTGCGGCGGCTTGCGCGGAACCATTTCGTGGCGGCTCGCGGCTCACTTTTCTACGCTAATAGGCCGACGCCCAATCCCTTTGCGGTCTTGCGCAGGTCCTGGTCAAACGTCGCCAGCGGCAGGCTGCGCCGGACAGCCAGGTCGAGGTAAATCGCGTCGTAGCTGGTTAGCCGATGAGTCCGGCACAATGCCAGAATGTGTGTAAACGCGCGATCGGGAGCTTCGTCGTCCCGCTCGATCCCGAGCTTGCCCAAGTCAGCAATGAAGGCGTCGGACTGTGCCGGCGTGATGCGGCCCTTGCGCTCCGCAAGCGCCAGGACGTTTGTAATTTCAATGAACCACCAGGCCGGCACGAGCGCGGTCTCCGTTGCCAGGCGTTTCAACAAACCCGCTGTCTTCGGCGTGGCTTCATCCTGGAACAACCAGGCCATGGCAATGGAACAATCCACGACGAACGCGGCGCTCATCGCCGGCCCTCATTAATCAGGTCCCTGATCTTTAATCCGGCTAGGGACAGGCCGGCGCTGAGCTTCTGAATCCGTCCAATAGCGGCGGCGCGCTGCTCAACGCTGGCTTCCCTCCTCACGGGCACAAGCTTGGCGACAGGCGCCCCGTGCTTGGTGATGGTGATCTCCTCGCCAGCTTCTACTTTTTCCAGCAGTTCGGACAAGTGCGTCTTCGCCTCATAAGCGCCGATGGTATTGCTCCGTTGGTGCGCGGCCATAAAAACTCCTAAACGACTAGTCTAAGACCAGTCTAAAGCTCGTGATCCCGGAGGTCAATCCCAGGTTGCCGGGCAGCTAACGTCAACTATCTTGCGGAATTCTAGAAGGGGCTGGTGCGCTTGGGACGCGTTTTCTGCAGCGGCTTGCGCGGAACCATTTCGTCGCGGTTCGCGGTCAGGTACACGAAAGAGGCCACAATCACGGCCATCTGCTTCATGTCCGGTTCCTGGATGCGTTCGTAGACGTCCATGTTGGAATGGTGGGTGCGTGTGTCGTAATCGAGCGGATCCTGGACGAATTGAAAACCTGGGAGGCCTACGGCGTCGAAGGAAAGATGATCGGTGCCGCCGGTGTTGCGAATCGTCGGCGTGGTCATGCCGAGATTGTGGAAGGGCTCCATCCACTGCGAGAAAAGCGGCGCGACGGCTTCGTTGCCTTGCAGATAGATGCCGCGAATTTTTCCCGAGCCGTTGTCCACGTTGTAATACGCGTCGAGCTTCGCCTGCTCGGGCAGCACTTTAATTTTCTCCGTGGTGGGCGTGTCCGGTTCCCAATCCGCGAAATGTTGCTTCACATAAGCGCGCGAACCGAGCAGGCCTTGCTCTTCACCGGTCCACAGGCCGATGCGCACGGTACGGCGCAACCTAACGCCGGTGGCTTTGAGAATACGCATGGCTTCCAACATTACACCGGAGCCTGCACCGTTATCCGTGGCGCCGGTCCCCGAGTGCCAGGAATCAAAGTGCGCGCCAACCATCACGATTTCGTCGGCTTTGGCTTTGTCGGAGCCCGGAATTTCACCGATGATGTTGAAGGAATTCAAGTCGTCTTCGTAAAACTTGTTTTGAATGTCCGCTTGCAGCGTAACGGAAACTTTCTTTTCCAGCATGCGCGCGAGCCGGCCATAATTTTCGCTGGCGACGGCCACGCGCGGGGGAGCGGGCGGATCCTTGGGGTCGCGTCCGCCGCCAGCTGAGACGAAAACCGTTCCGTCATCTCCCGGGGAAGGCTCGAGCCACGCGGCGACGCCTTCTTCGACGAGGAACTTCTGAATTTTTTGGTTTAGCTCGCGCTGGGCGATAAAGCGCGCACGCCGCTCGTCGGCAGCTTCTCGCGCTGCCGGGACCGGCTGTGTGGACTCTTCGACCAGTTCGGGATCCGTGAAGCGATGGAACTGCGCTTCGGCGCGCGACGGAATTTCCGGCTGCTGCGCGGTGAGGACAAATTTGCCCTTGAGTTTTCCGCGATACTGCTCGATGTCCTCCGCTTTTTGTATCGGCGCCCGGACCCCTTCCCCTGTGACTGCGCCATTGGTGCCTGGCGTCCAGGCCTTGGCATAAGCAATCAGGGGAAACGGCCGAGGCGAAATCACTTGTAGCGAGAAACGCTCGTTCGACCAGCCTCGGCCAAAAGGCCACTGCTCGAGATGCACGTTCGCAAGCTGCCATTCTTTCATTTTGCCCATGGTCCAGTCGGCGGCCTGCTTGATGTTGGGCGAATTGGTGAGCCGCGGGCCGTAGACATCGGTGAGATAGCTCATGATGTCCATCACCTGCGAATGATTGAAGCCTTCGTCTTTGATTTGCTGGATGGCGTTCAGGTCCGTTGTGCTCGGAGCCTGCGCGCTCAGCGGCACCACAGGCACCATCAAAAGGAGAATCAGCAGAGTTTTCTTATGGTTTCGCACACCTGCCTCCGGACTTTCGCGATGCTCACTTGCTGGATTGGAATGATCTGGCCCACCGACACGTCAGACTACAGGTGAGACGGCTCGGCTCGTCGTTGCGTTTCAAAACAAAAACTTTCGCGCGACAAGGATTCCGCTTAGGCGAAAAGCCAAATCAAGGTTTCGAGCTTCCCTGAGGCGTGCCCCGTGGCGCGCCTTGCGGCTGTCCCTGCGGCCCGGAAGAACCGGAATCGCCCGCAGCGTTATTGCCCTGATTCGCGCGCGCATAGTATCCGCGGCGCGCGCGCACCTGGTAGCCCTTGTGATCGGGGACTTCGACTTTGATTTTGTGGTAGCGACCGTCGAGCACGTAGTTCGCGGGCTGATAGGCGATGGAATATTGATTGCGAAGCTCGTCGCCGATGTCCTGAAAGGATTGGTCGAGATCGTCCACATGGTAGGGGAAAAACGCGCGGCCGCCGGTTTCTTCCGCGAGGTCCTGAAGAATTTTGTCCCCGTCCGTGAGATGGTATTTGCGGTCGGCGGTCTTGTTGGGGTCCGTCTCCGATAAAGAAACCCATTGCGTGCTGGTGCTGATGGTGTAAATCACTACGCTGGTGCGTTGCGCCAACTCGATGGCTTCGGAGCGGGTGTGGAGGGATAAATTGTCTTCGCCATCGCTGATGAGAATCATCACGCGGCGAACGACGTCGGGCTGGTCACCAGGCGGGCGCGGCGGATGGTTCAACTCTTTCGAACAAGCTTCATAGATGGCGTCGTAGATCGCCGTGCCGCCGCCCGCGCGCGTTCCCATAATCTGGTCGCGCAGCGCTCCCGTATCGCTGGTGAAGCCCTGGATGATTTGCGGTTCGTCGTCGAAGGTCATGACGAACGCTTCATCTTTGTTGCGGCGCAGCACGCTGAAAAGAAAGCTGACCGAAGCATCCTGCTCGAATTTGATGCGGTCGCGGATGCTGTTCGAAGTGTCGAGCAACATGCCGATGCGCAACGGCAAATCCGACTGTTTGCTGAAATAGCGGATTTCCTGCGGCTTGCCTTCATCGAAGACCTTGAAATCGCCCTGCTCCAAATCCGGAACCAATTTATTGCGGCGGTTGAGGACGGTGAAGAGGACATCGACGAGGTTGACTTTGACTGTGAAGGTTTGGCCGGACTGCGAGGGCGCCTGCTGGTTTGGAGCTGGCGCGGAGGGAGCCTGCGGCTTCGCGTCTCCAGAGGCCTGCTGCGCCCGCCCCGCGGACGCGGGAAGGAGAAGAGCCGCAGCCAGAAAAGCGGAGATAAGTACTTTTGTCTGATTCATCGGTGTTAAGAATTATAGGTACGGTGCAAGCGCAGCGTCAATTCGGCTCTTCGGCTCCCCGGCAGCGGCGCAAAGTTTCGCCAAAAATTCGCGCAGTTCCCCTGGCAGTGGCGCGCGGACCTCGAGCCACGCGCCCGTCCGGGGTTGCGCAAAGCCGAGGCGCGCAGCGTGCAGAAAATTGCGCTCGAGTTTCGGAAGCGTGACTTTGCCGAGGCGCAAATTCGTGGCCTCTCCGTAGAGCGTATCGCCAACGACGGGATGCTTCAGCGCGGAAAAGTGGACACGAATTTGATGCGTCCGCCCAGTGTGGAGTTGGACCTCGACCAGCGTGGTGTTGCCAGCGTTCGCGAGAACGCGCCAGTCCGTGCGCGCGTGGCGAGGATTCGCGGGAGCCGCTCCGCGCCCGGATTTGCGCGGCGTTGCCATGCGCGTGCGATGGATGGGATCGCGGCCAATGGCCAGTTCGATGCTACCGGTCTTGTCTTTCAAAATGCCTTGCACGAGAGCGATGTACGTTTTCTTCACAGCGCGCTGCTGGAATGCTTCGCCAAGCTTCGCGTGAGCAGCATCGTTCTTGGCGACGAGAATCACGCCGGAAGTTTCTTTGTCGAGTCGGTGCACGATTCCGGGACGCAAAGGATCGCCGCCTTTGGAAAGTTCCAGACCGCGCCCAAGCAGCGCGTTCACCAAAGTGCCCGATGGATTTCCCGCACCGGCATGCACGGTCATTCCTGCGGGCTTGTTGATGGCAATCACATCTTCGTCTTCGTAGAGGACTTTCAGCGGGATGGCTTCGGCTTTGGCGACCATCGCGGGGCGCGCTGTGATTTCGATGCTGATTTTCTCGCCGCCGCGAGGATGCAACGATCCTTTCCTCGCAGGCTTGTCATCGAGATGCACGTGGCCCGAGTCAATCAATTCCTGGACACGCGTGCGGCTGAGTTCCGGACAATGCTCCGCGACGATCACATCGAGCCGCCGCCCTGCTTCGTCCATCTCTACGGTGAATTGATGTTGAGTTCGCGTGGAAAGAGAGCCCGCCTTGATCTCTGCCTCTTCGTGATTTGCGGCAGACATTACTGGAGGTCG
>QHYL01000040.1 GCA_003224105.1 Acidobacteriota bacterium
TTCACACAAACCGAAACGACAAACGCGGATGGACATTTTGCGTTTTTGAGCCTCGCCCCGGGTCGCTACACACTTACCATCAGCATGTCTGGTTTTGCTACCGTTTTGCAGCAAAACGTAAATCTGACGGTCGGGCAAACGATCAATATTCCTGTGACCATGAAAGTTTCTTCGATTGCGCAGCAAATTGTCGTCACCGACATTCCGGTGGTCGAAGTGACGAAGACGGAATCGGCTTCCACGCTGGATGAACTTTCCGTGGCGACAACGCCGGTGCTGGGGCGCAAGTTTGAGGATTTGCTCACGCTCACGCCGGGCGTGAGCATTACCCAGGGCCCGGACGGCGATGAAATCAACATCAACGGCCAGCGCGGAATCTTCAACAACATCAGCCTGGATGGCGGGGACTACAACAACGGTTTCTTCGGCGAACAGATGGGTGGCCAACGCGCGGCAATTGATATCACGCTGGAGGCCGTCAAGGAGTTCCAGATTACTGCCAGCGGCGCAAACGCGGAATTTGGTCGTAGCGCAGGCGGCGTGATCAACGTCGTTACGAAGTCTGGAACCAATAACTGGCATGGCGCGGCTTTCGAGTATTTCCGTACAGAGGGATTGACCGCGGCCACCTCAGATGGGAAACCGCTGCAAGACTTTCGCCGCAATCAGTTTGGGGGCAGCTTTGGTGGTCCGATCGCGACGGACAAGCTATTTTTCTTTGCGGCAGCCGAGGGCATTCGTGAGAATCTGACGCGAAGCAATCTCAGTACTTCCTTGGGAACACCTTGCAGCGTCACAAACCCTGTCTTCAACAATGGAAGCATTAGCGACGCCCAACTGGAGGGGCTGGCTCCGGTCACCGGTGTCGCGGACTGCCAACGCCAGGTGCTGGTGGATTTCTTTAAGACTGCTAACCTTTCGCCTCTGGCGAACTCGGATGAGAGCAAGCCACTTATTCACCAAGTGCGGAATGCCGCTATCTTTGGCCGGGTGGACTACAATCTGAACGCCAAAAACCAGATTTTCGGGTCCTACAACTTTGACTGGTCCAAAAATCCCAATCAGACTTTTGACGTGCCGACGTACGGATCGACGGCAAACGGCGTTGAAGGTCCTTCCAAGATTCAGGCGATTAGCACAAACTGGGTCGATACCGTTTCCAACAGCGCGCTGAACGAAGCGCACTTTACTTATGGTAGTGAAAACCGCCCGCGCGGTACTATCAACCCGTCGAGTGTGCCTGATACAGCTATGGGGTTTGATTTCTCCCCCGCAACCACGGATTTTCGATTTGGCCAGCCGTTCTTCCTGGAGCCCAGGATCGACGAGCTGTTCTACCGAACAGACATTCGCGATAATTTTTCGCTTATCAAGGGCAAGCATACATGGAAGTTTGGCGGAGAATGGATACACAGCCGGAATTCTCAAATTTTCCGCGGCTTCTTCACTGGGCGCTACATTTTTGACACCATGGCCGGGTTCTTGCACTATGCGACGCCAGGCGGAACGGGTTTTGGCCCTACAGCGGCGGAATGCGCCGATGGCACATTTACGGATCTTTCTCTTTTAACGAACAACGACACAACATGCCCGAACGGGTCTGCGTTCACGGGGGGGCCGCTTCTGCTCTATCTCCAGCACGGACCGACGACTTCCTCAGAAACACCTGATCAGTCGGGCAAAGCGGACTTCGCCAACGAAGACTATTCTTTGTTTATTCAGGACACATGGAAAATCTGGCGAAACGTTACATTTAACTATGGCCTGCGCTGGGATGCACAGATCTTCCCCGATCCGACGATTCCACCGTCCCAGACCGCGTATGGAAGCAATCTATCCGATCCCAACTTTCCATCGACGGGGTTCCTGCCCAATCAGAAAAAGATGTTCCAGCCGCGCGTTGGTTTTGCTTGGGACATCAAGGGCGACGGGAAATCAGCATTGCGGGCCAGCTATGGAATCTTTAATGCGCGCCAGAACATGCTGACGCAGGTCGGCCCGATCACAACGAATGGCGTGCAACAATTGGAAATCGCTGCGGGAACTTGTCTCTTCAAGATAAATAACGTTTGTCAGCAGAGTTCCGTCTTGGGACCGGCGCCCACTTACCCCGACATCATCCACGCGACGCCTTCACTTCCATTCCAGCCCGGCGTGACGGTATTCAGCAAGGATTACGCCAACCCGAGAATCTATACGACGAACGTTGGATATGAGCAACAGCTTGTCGGCGATTACGCCGTGTATCTTGATTTTACAATGTCAAAGGGCGTACATCTGACACGTTTCATCAATCCGAACGTAGGCGCCACTTCAGTCGTTCCGACAACAGGTGACACTGTAACGTACGTCGGTAATCCTCCTTTCCCGAACTTGGGTTCCATTACCGACACCGTTAGCTCTGCAAAATCGCTTTATCGTGGCTTCACCGTGGGCTTGCGCAAGCGTATGAGTCATCGGTTCCTGTTCGACGGAAACTACACTTACTCGGCAGACAGGGACGACGACTCAAATGAGCGAGATCCCTTCACCTTCCGGTACGTGGATTTGCATAACCTCGCGCAGGAATACGGCTATTCAGATCGCGACGAGCGCCACAAATTCAACTTCTATACAGTCGCTAACCTGCCGTGGGGCTTGGATGCTAACGTCCGGATGCAGGCGCATTCAGCGCAACCGATTTCTCCTGAGCCTCGCATCGTGAATAGCGTTGTTTTGCCTCTTAATTCCTTGCGAAAGGACAACGCCGTAGGCGTGGGGGATCCGCGGCAGGCGCAGTTGTCGGTGCGCTTCGAGTTTTAGGTGTGAGCGGGGCTGCGAGCGGCGCCTCTTTCCGACAAACGCGAGGGCTCGCGGCGACCGCTCGTCGTACTTTCCTGAGGGGCGCGACTTGTCGCGCCCCTCAAGCACTTTTGAGGCGCTGTTCGCAACGTTATGACGGGAAAAGGGATTTACACAAATCGATTCCCTTGCGGACCACATACCAAGGTTCGGGGGCGCGACGAAACTTTTTGGAAACCGAAAAGCAAAAGTAGCCACTCCAATGCTTGCGAGAGATGTGGTTATCCCCGAAAATAGAAGTTTTACAGAAGGGCTCTTTTCTTGATGGGGCGCTTGCCCTATTCCTGACCAAAAAGCGAGTGAGATGTCGACTCAGCCGAATTCAGTAAAACGATTCATTGCTTACTTTTCAATGGAGATTGCGCTGGAGAACGCCATGCCCAGCTACAGCGGCGGGCTCGGCGTGCTTGCGGGCGATACCATTCGCGCCGCAGCGGATTTGCGGCTTCCCATGGTGGCCGTGTCTCTTCTTTACCGCAAAGGGTACTTTACTCAGCGCCTCGCAGAAGACGGTTCACAAACGGAAGAACCAGTCGCCTGGCGCGTGGAAGATTTCTTGACCGAAGAGCCAGCGCGCGCCAGCGTTCCCATTGAAAACCGCCGCGTCGAGCTTCGCTGCTGGCGTTATTCCGTGAAAGGTGTTCATGGATTCGAAGTGCCGGTGTACTTCCTCGACGCCGACCTGCCCTCGAATACGGAGTTCGACCGCAATCTCACCGGCTCTTTGTATGGCGGAGATTCTTACTATCGCCTGTGCCAGGAAGTGATACTCGGCGTTGGCGGCGTGCGCATGCTGCGCGCGCTGGGATACAGCGATCTCACGCGATTCCATATGAATGAAGGTCATGCAGCGCTTCTTTCCTTGGAATTGCTTGGCGAAGAAGCTCAGAAAGCGGGGCGCACTTCCATCCGCGGAGAGGATATCCAGCGCGTTCGTGAGAAATGCGTTTTCACCACGCATACCCCTGTTCCGGCAGGGCACGACCGGTTCCCAGTGGAGTACCTCACCCGCGTGTTTCCGGAGCAGACCAACTTTTTCGATTTGAGCGATGCTTCGGCCGCGGACTTGGTGAAGCGAATCCTTCAAGCAGAGCAGACTGTTTCCGGTTTGCTGGATGCGGCCCGCAGCGGCGCCTCAGTGAACATGACGCAACTGGCGCTGAACCTGAGCACTTACGTCAATGGCGTGGCGAAACAGCACGGCGAAACTTCCCGGCAGATGTTTCCCGAAGTGCCCATCCACGCCATCACCAATGGTGTGCACGCGGGCACCTGGACTTGCCCCGCGTTCCAGCAACTCTTTGACCGCTACATTCCGTCGTGGCGCGAAGACAATTTCAGTTTGCGAAGCGCGCTGGGCTTGCCCGCGGAAGATGTGTGGTCGGCGCACCTCATCGCTAAACACGAATTGCTTGAAGAAGTCCGCAAGAAGACGGGCCTCCATCTGGACCCCGAGATTTTTACGATCGGTTTCGCCCGGCGCGCCACGGGTTACAAGCGCGCGGACCTGATTCTTTCCGACCTCGATCGCCTGCGCCAGATTGCCAAAGACGCCGGTCACTTCCAGATTATCTATGCCGGTAAGGCGCATCCCAATGACGCTGGTGGGAAAGACATTATTCGGCGTATCTACAAAGCAAAAAAAGCGTTGCGGAAAAATGTTCCCACAGTGTTCTTGGACGATTACAATCTGGAATTAGGCGCAAAGATGACTTCCGGTGTGGACCTCTGGCTCAACACGCCGCAATTTCCTCTCGAAGCATCCGGCACCAGCGGTATGAAGGCGGCGCTGAACGGCATCCCTAGCTTAAGTATTTTGGATGGCTGGTGGGTCGAGGGTCACATCGAAGGAGTGACGGGCTGGTCGATTGGAGAATCGCGCCGCGGCTCCGGCAACGGTTCGGAGACGGACAATCAAGCCGAAGCCGAGTCCCTCTATTCGAAATTGGAGAGCGTCATCCTCCCCTTGTACTACGGCGAGCGTCACAAGTTCCTCGAAGTCATGCAGCACGCCATCGCCATCAATGGTTCGTTCTTCAACACTCAGCGGATGGTACAGCAATACATTACAGATGCGTATCTCCGATGAACAACCAGCTTTACTTCAGGGCGAAGGGATTGAAAGTTAGCGAAGGCAATTCTTGTACAAGGCCATGCCGACGGCGGCATCCATGCCGATCTTCTCGAGCGCGGCAATCTCGCGTTTCGTTCGAATGCCTCCTGCGGCGATGATAGGGTGGTTCGTCGCGTCACGCAGCTTCTGGAACCATTTTAGGTTTGCCCCGGTCATGGTGCCTTCGCGGTCGACGTCCGTGCACAAAAAGCCTGCGCAAAAAGTTTCGAGCTCCGCCATCACTTTTTCTGCTTGAAGGGCCACACGCCGGCGCCAGCCGTGAATGGTAATTCGCTCTTGCAAGGTGTCCAGCGCGATAATGATGCGCTTGCGATTCACGGCTCGATTGAGCTGTCGCAGGAAGCGCAGATTGACTTTTCCATAGCGGAAAACAGCGCTCCCGATAACAATCTGGCTTGCTCCCCAGGCGGCAATTTTCTTGGCGCAGGGAACCGTACGAATCCCGCCGCCTACGCGAACTTTCATTGCGAATTTCATTCGTGCTTGCGCGCAGAGAGCGCGGACGAGTTCGTCGTTCGAGCCCTTTCCCATGGCGGCGTCAAGATCAATGACATGAAGCCACGGATACCTGCTGAATCGTTGGAGAACGCCGAAGACGTCGGCAACGGCGAGTTCGCGCTTGCGCCCGTGCACCAATTGAACGGCTTGCCCGTCCTGCAGATCAATACAGGGAATCAGCACGGGAGCCGGACCTCAATGCCTTTGCCGGCAAGGAACTCTTTTAGCGTGCGAATCGGTTGGACTCCATCGTGGAAAATCGAGGCGGCCAGGGCCGCATCTGCTGCACCTTTCTTGAAGATCTGTACAAAATGCTCCGGCAATTTTGCTCCCCCGGAGGCGATGAGGGGAACGGATACCGCTTTGGAAATCGCGGCGGTCACTTCCGTGTCGAAGCCAACCTGCGTCCCGTCACGGTCCACGGAAGTAAGAAGGATTTCGCCTGCCCCCATTTGCACGCCGATCTTCGCCCATTCAATGGCGTCTCGAGAAGCGCACTCGCGCCCGCCGCGAACCATGACGTCCCAATGATTTCCGTTGCGCTTGGCGTCGATGGCCAGGACAACGGCCTGTGCGCCAAATTCGCGCGAAAGCTCGGAGATCAATTCGGGGCGCTCGACGGCAGCGGTGTTAACCGTGACTTTGTCGGCGCCAGCTCGCACGACCGCGCGGCCGTCTTCGAGCGTTCGAATGCCGCCTCCCGCCGTGAGCGGAATGGAAAGCTCCGCCGCGACGCGCCGGATGGTTTCCAAAAAAGTGGGCCGTCGGTCACGCGAAGCAGCAATATCGAGGACGACCAGTTCATCGGCTCCTTCTTCGTTATAACGCGCGGCCAAAGCTACGGGATCGCCCGCATCCCGCAGGCCGGCGAAATTCACACCCTTTACCACGCGCTCTCCGTCCGTATCGAGGCAGGGAATGATGCGGTGCGCGAGGCTCATGCCGCGATCCTCAGGAAATTCTGCAGTAGGCGGGAGCCGGAGTCTCCGCTTTTCTCTGGATGGAATTGCACTCCATAAATATTTTGTTTTTCCACGACCGCCGCAAACGGAGTTCCGTGAAAACAGGTGGCCGTGGTTGAGCCGTTCGAATCGGGCGCGGCGTAAGAATGCGCAAAATAAAAATACGCGCTGGAGCCGATTCCCGCGAGCAAACGCGATTCCTGATTTGCCACAATCTGGTTCCAACCCATGTGCGGGAGTTTTACGGTGGGCGGCAGCGAGCAGACGTTTCCTGGCAACAAGTTCAGGCCGTGCAGTTGCGGCGACTCCGCGCTCGATTCAAATAGCACCTGTAGCCCCAGGCAAATTCCAAGAAACGGTACGCCACGCTGGATCGCATCGACCAAGGGTTCGCGCATCTCTTGTTCGTCGAGGGCGCGAACCAGCGCGGCATAATGGCCCACTCCGGGCAATAGCAACGCTTCCGCCTTTTCAATTCTGCCCGGTGAATTGGTGCGTTCCGCTTCGGCGCCGAGCCGCTGGAGCGCGCGCTCGACGGATGGAACGTTTCCGGCTCCGTAGTCGATGATAATGACTTTCATAACAGCCCCTTCGTGCTGGGCAAAACGTTCCGCAGGCGTTTATCCTTCGCCACGGCAAAGCGCAGCGCGCGCGCGAACGCCTTGAATCCCGCTTCTACCTGGTGATGTGAAGAACGCCCGTACAAAACGCTCAGATGAACGTTGGCTTTGGCAGCCTGCGCAAAACCTTGAAAAAAGTCCTCGATCAGTTCCACTTGAAAATCTCCGACACGTAGCGCCGCGATTTTCGCTTTCACCACGCAACAAGGCCGGCCGCTGAGGTCGACAGCGGCAGCGGCGAGCGTCTCATCCATCGGCATGAGGAAATAACCCGCGCGCAAGATGCCGCGCTTCGAGCCAACAGCTTTTAGCACGGCCTCGCCAAACGTAATACCCACATCTTCGACGGTGTGATGCTGGTCCACATCGAGGTCGCCGCGCGCGTTCACTTCCATGTCAAAAGCTCCATGGCGCGCAACCAAATCGAGCATGTGATCGAAGAAACGGATTCCTGTTGCAATGCAGGCTTTTCCACGCCCATCCAGATTGATCTTCAGCCGGACATCCGTTTCGTTCGTCTTTCGATGAATTGTCGCCGTGCGAGCCATGTTCAATTCGTTTGGAGCGGCCGCACTCGCGCCGCCGGCTTCCATTCTTTTCGAATGAGCTTGAGTAGCTGCCGCATTTCCTCGGAAGTTCCCATGGTGATGCGCACGAAGCCGCTGCCCATGTCCTTGCTGCGATCGCGGAGCAGGATGCCTTTTCCTTCCAGCTTGCGAAAAAGCGCTGGTCCCGTCGGCCCGAAGTCCGCCAAAAGAAAATTTCCCGCGCTCGGGTAAGTCCTGACGCCCAATTCACACAACTCTTTGGCCACCCACACGCGCAGGCGCTTCACCTCGGCCACATAAGCTCGCATTCTGCCAGGGTCACCGATAGCGGCCGCAGCGGCAACCAATGCAGCGAGATTTACGGGGTAGGGAGGCATCGCGCGCCGCACGAGCGCAAGCGAGTCCGCGCAACCTATCACTGCGCCGAGCCGCAACGACGCAAGTCCGGCCACCTTCGAAAATGTGCGTGCGACGAACAATTGCGGATATTCTCGAATCCACGGCAAAGCGGTGAAGTCAGAGAATTCCGCATAAGCCTCGTCCATTACCACGACCGTTTCCGTGGCCACCTCCAGGATGCATCGCAGCTCTTTTTCTCCGATCAGCGTGCCTGTGGGATTGTTGGGATTAGCAATGAATAAAACGCGAGGATTTGTGCGCAGGGACTCGAGGACTTCCGCAATCGGAAATTGCATGTTCGCGCCGTAGCCAAGAGCACAGACCTGCGCCCCCGCGATCTCCGCCCAATAGCGGTACATGGGAAAGGTGGGTTCGCAAATCAGGATGCTGGTATTCGGCTCGACGAAAGTATCGAAAAACACTCTCAGAGCATCGTCTCCCCCATTCGTGAGCAATAGCTCTTTGGGGCCGACGCCGAAGTAACGCGCAAGCCGTTCCGTCGGTTTCTGATATTCGGGATACATGGCCAGTT
>QHYL01000041.1 GCA_003224105.1 Acidobacteriota bacterium
CATAGAAGCGTTGAAGTCTGGCGATCTTGACACGGCAGAGAGGATTTTTTCGAGCGCCCTTCGGCATGGAGCCAAACATCCGCTCGTCTATCACAACCTGGGCGTCATCGCCCAGATGCGCAACCGGCATTTGGAGGCCGTCCAGAGGTTCCGCGAGGCATTGGCCCTCCAGCCAGCTTATGGTCCTTCGCGGCTATTGCTCGGAGCCAGCCTTCTGGCGCTTAAAAAACACACGGAAGCCGTGCGCGAACTGGAGCGCGCCGTCAAATTGATGCCCGAACAACCGCAGGCCCGTCTTGAACTAACGAAGGCTTATGAGGCTTCAGAGAACTGGCTTTCCGCCGCGCAGCAACTCCAGAAACTCGTTGAAATGGCTCCGCACGACTCGGAATACGCTTATCAGATGGGCAAAGTCTGGATGAGCCTTTCCGGTTGGTCCTATCAGCGGATAGCGCGAATTGACCCGAAGTCCGCTCGCTTGCAACAGGGTCTCGGGCAGGAGTATTTAGCTCAGGAAAAATATGATTTGGCGCTCGAGGCCTTTCAGCACGCCTTGGATGCGGACCCGAAACTGCCCGACGTTCACCTGGCTATCAGCACAATTCTTCTGGAACAAAAGAAATTCGACCAAGCGCTTGCGGAAATTGACGCAGAGCTGAAACTCGTGCCGGAGGGTAAGGCCGCCGCGGAGCTAAAGGCAAAGATTGAAAATGCAAAAGCTGGCTCAGCGCCTTGATTGGCACACTGTGCGGAAGGTAAAGAAGGGGGCTATCACGCTGACGGCGGTTGCCTTGTGCCTGATATCGTTTGTCCGTGCTCAAGTCCCTGTGCCGCAGCAAGACGATCCCCCGTCATCCAGCCTCTCGCGCCAACTTTCCGATTTGCAGATGGAACCAGCTCGTCAGGCGGAGATAGAGAGGGCCATTCACGTGCACGACTATGCGGCCGCGGAAAGGGTTTTGCTTGAAGAAGTTGAACGCGATCCGAAGTCGCCGCATTCGGCAAAAGTGCTTGCTATCGTCGCCGGAGTTTTCTTCCTCGATGGTCAATACGCGAACGCCGTCATCGCCTGGAAAAAAGCCGAAGCCATTGCCCCACTCGACGAACGGAGCCGGTTCACTCTGGCAATGGCCTGCATCAAGCTCAACCGGCGCGATTGGGCTCGCCCGGAACTAGAAAAGCTCGCAGCGGCACAACCGCAAAATCCGCTTTTCTTGTACTGGCTCGCGCGTTTGGATTATGACGAGCGCAACTACAATTCGGCCGTCGCCCGATTGCAAAAAGTTACCGCGCTGGCCCCTAAGATGGCGCGCGCTTACGACACTTTGGGGCTCTGCTTCGACTACCTTGGTAAATTTGATGAAGCCGTCAAAAACTATAACCAGGCGGTGGATCTGAACCGGCTGCTGCCAAAGCCTTCTCCCTGGCCCCATGTGGATTTGGCCATTTCGTTGATTGCCCTAAATCAGTTGGCCGACGCGGAGAAAAATCTTCGTGAAGCAATCGGGTACGATTCGCGGCTTCCTCAGGCGCGCTATCAGCTCGGCCGTGTTCTGGAGATGCAAGGCGCATTTCAAGCGGCTGCTGAATCGCTCAAAACTGCCATTGCACTGGCCCCGGAGTATCCGGAACCGCATTATCTGCTCGGAAGAATCTATCATCGGCTGGGAAATGAACCACTCTCGAAAGCAGAAATCGGCCGTTTCCAGCAACTAAAGAAGGCCAGCGAAGGACAAGCTGCGCGAGCGACTGAGCTAGGACCAAAGTAGCCGGAGGCCATTGAATTCGTCATCTGAAATTGTCTCTGAGAATTTCCACTCGAACGGTTTCGCTCAAAAAGACAGCGCCCCGACTCGTCATCGGGGCGCCAGTCGTTTTTGGCATCTATTAGCTTGTTCGCTTGTCAGAACTCTATTCTTGCGCCTAACTGAATTCTTCGCGGCGCGCTGACATTGCCCGTCCATTGGCCGAAGGTCGACGAGCTTATGTCGGTATCGAAAGCATTGCCTCCAGAAATGGTGAAATTGCCGTCATTGATGAACATATGTAGGTTGAAGGCGTTGTAAAACTCAGCTCGGAAAATGAAGTTGACGCGCTCTGTGATCTTTGTGTTTTTTGTGATGGCAAAGTCCACGTTCTTATAGTTCGGTCCACGAAAGCCAAATATGCGCGGGCCGGTTCCAGTGTATCCGAACACTCCCGTGCAGGTTGGGCACGATCCAGCTGCCTCGAAGGAAGTCAGGGGCTCGAAAGCTGCCGGGTTGAGGAGAGCACCCTTGCCGGGATCGAAATTATTGACATCCTGCAAGAAGGGGCTCGTTCCTGAAACACGCCCCGGCAAACATCCTTGTCCTGTGTAGGCCGTCTGACAAGACCCGGACCGGATCCAAAGCGGCGTGCCTTTCGAGTAGCGAATGATGGGGCTGATCTGCCAGCCACCTACCGCATGGTCGAGAGCATTGCTGTCGTGAAGATAACTCTTGCCCTTCCCGAAAGGCAGTTCGTAAACGAAAGCGGCAGACAACGTTTGTGGTACATCGTCGGGCGCCAGAGAACGGTTCCGTTTCTCCTCATAGGGCGAAATAACTCCTTGCGAGGCGTTCCAGGTTGATGCATCGCGCTGTGTATTGTCCGCAGCATTCGTGAGGAGTTTTGAGTTTGTATAGGCCACCAGCATGTAAAGGCCTTTGCTGTAACGCTTCTCGAACTTCAACTGGAAAGAATGATAGATCGAGCTACCGTGGTTCTCGTTCAAGCCCTGCAGCTTGTCGCAGAACTGAGGGAAGGGCAGCAGTGCCTGGCCGACCGTGGGCGAGCAATTTCCCGCGGCATTAAGTTCTGCGATCCAACCGGGATAAGGCGGTGTGACTCCATTAATCGTCTGATTGTCTGAAGTAAACGTCTCGTTTAGGATAGGCACGTAACTGCAGTCGTGTCCTTGCAAAAGGTTCGGGTCCGTCGTAGTCGCACAGATAGGCTCCGGCGAGTGGAAAGGCGCATACAACGCTTGAATCTTCGAGTCGAACGGATTAAGGACGTTAATCGGATTCAGGCTCGATGGCAGTCGCGAGCCCTTGTTTCCTACATACGCCAAGCTCAGGAAAACATTTTGCGGCAATTGGCGCTCAATGGTCAGGTTCCATTGCTGGGCATATGAGCGCCGGTTGGCGTCGAGTGGGCGATAGAGAATACCGTGACCGTTGTCAAAGGATCCCGAGATAAAGGGCGGAAGCTGCGCCGGGGCTGGAATTT
Source organism: Acidobacteriota bacterium (assembly GCA_003224105.1). Taxonomy (GTDB): domain Bacteria; phylum Acidobacteriota; class Terriglobia; order Acidiferrales; family UBA7541; genus Acidiferrum. Next base: position 3,253 of record QHYL01000041.1, read on the forward strand.
GGTTGTCCAGATAGAAGGTCGGATCGTCCTGGTTGGTGTTTGGATCCTTCAGCGTGCCGAAAGATTGATTCAGATTATAGCCGTCAAGCGAGATCCCGCCACCCCAGCCCGGATAAAAGGCTTGGGTGAAGAAGACCCCATAACCTGCTCGGACAACGGTTTTTTGGTCGTATGAATACGCCACGCTCAACCGTGGCGCAAAGCCCTTGCGCCAGGCCTTCTCGGGGTATTCCGCCCCGTAACAGGCGGGCTGGCAACCGGAGCCGCTTCCGGCAAAGGCCAGGCTGCCCGGTATTCCGTCAGGATTCATCCCTGTGGGATCGAAGAAGGAAAGATGGTTGTATTTCTCACGGGAAGGCGAAAAGTAATCCCAACGAACGCCGAAATTCGCCGTGAATTTTGTAGTCACTTTCCAGGAGTCGTTGAAGTGGAACGCCCAGGAATTCTGGCGAGGGTACCAGGCACTGACCGTTCGGCGGTCCACCGAACCCCCGGTAACCGCTCCTAGCAGGAAATCCGCTACAGGAGCGCCGCTGATAGGCCCAGGAATCGCAGTAGCAGACCCGCCGAAGCCATACGTACCTGCCTCGTTTGTGTGCTGGTGAATATTTCCTTGTATGTTGCGCCAATCAAAACCAAAAGTGATCGTGTGATGCCCGAGGGTCTTGTTGGCCGTGTCGTTCAAGTCCCAAGTGGGACGAGTTGTGATGTTGGCAGTTGAAATACCGGCATTGTCCGAAATCTGATTAAAAGTCGTGAATGTGAATTCAGGCAACGATTTTGCCCCAGGAACTGCCCCTGACACGATCGGCAATGTCTTCGCTGCGGCGGCAGCCAGGACCTGGGGCTCCGAACCATATCCCTCGTTGCGGTTCAAATATCCAAGGGTCATGTGATTGGTCATTGTCCTCGAGAAGGTGTGTTCCCAGTTAAAACGCGCAATCGGCGAATTCTGTGGCCTCGTAGGCTCTTCCGTGGAAATAATCGGAGGAAGTGCAGTTGCCGTGTTGTAACCCGTGAATTGGCGCCACCAGAAGAAATAGAAATGGTCCTTGTCACCGTAATTATGATCGATGCGGGTCATAAAAACGTTGCTGTTGGAGACCAAAGAATCTGGTACAGGCTTGGAAAGAGTGTAGTTGCTAGTCGCCTGAGTATTTGTTGGCTGAGGAAGCGCACCTAGATAGGCGGCGGCGATGGGGCTAATGCAAGCGATGGGTATAACATTGTTTGGAAATTGCTGCCCGGGCGTAAACGTCGGCGACCCAGGAACAAATGATGCCGGAAGCGCGTTTGCACAAGCGACCGACTGGGGCCCTGTCGGTTGGCTCGGGTTGGAACCTGGAGCGAAATTGCCTGGAGCGTAAATAGGAGTTTGAACCGGATTCCCGGTTACCGGATCTTTGTGCGTCCAATCCCGAAAATCTCCGCTCCGCTCCAGCACCGAAGGGATCGAGAGAGTAGGAACGTTCGAACCGCCTGCCTGGTGAAACGCTTCCCAGTCGAAATAGAAGAACGAATGATGCTTGGAAGTTCCATGATACAGGTGTGGAAACTTGATCGGGCCTCCGACGTTCGCGCCAAAGTCATGCTCAGTGTCCGGCGGGCGGCGATCGCAACCGGGAGTGCTGCAAGTTGCATTCCAAGGCGCCGCATTGAATGACTTGTTGCGCGCGTATTCAAAGAGCGCTCCGTGATAGGTGTTCCCGCCCGACTTGCTCACCATGGTAATTTGGCCCGATGTGGAGGAGCCATATTCTGGCGCATAGTCCGACGTCAAGACCTTAACTTCCTGGATCATGTCCGGGGACATTTGAAAGTCGCCCTGGATCGAGACCATGCCACTCTGACTCATAAACCCTTCCTGCATGGTTGCGCCGTCCAAAAGCGCCTCGTCGCCGGACTGCAATCCGCCGTTAATCCGGGAGTTAAATGCCTCATTACTGTTGCCAGTGGACACTCCGGGCAGAAGCACGGCGAAGCTGGCAGAAGACCTAGGTTTACCCGATACGATGAGTGGCAGGTCCTTGACGGTTTCAGGATCAATACCACCTTGTAAGGTCCCATTGTCGTAGTTGATGAGCGTGTTTTCGCCTTCCACCGTGACGGTCTCGTTCGTGGCGCCTAGTTTTAACGAGGCGTCCGCGTGTCCGGACTGGTTGATTGTCAGAACGATGTCTTTTTGGATGTAGTTCTGAAAACCTGCTTTGACGACCTTCAGATCGTAGGTGCCCGGAGTCACATTCCGAAACGTGTATTCGCCTCTCTCGTTGGACATGACTTTCATTTCGAACCCGGTGGCCTTATTGGTCAGCGTCAGTTCGGCGTTGGCCACCGCGGCGCCAGACGGATCCATGACAGTTCCACCCAAGGTGGCATTTCCAATCTGTGCGTGCGCGGA
>QHYL01000042.1 GCA_003224105.1 Acidobacteriota bacterium
CTAATAGGGCGCGTTTCGTAAGGGCGTTTAATAAGATGCGGCGCCATCGGGACTTGTTCCACCCGGTGCGCGCGACTCTAGCATTCTGGCTCGCGCACCTGCAAGCCGCGTTGGTTATTGGGCGGCGGGCTTTGTGAGCGCGCCAAGAACGAATTGATGTATCGTAGCGGTTCTCAAAAAAGCGGCGGAGCCTTAAAGCCAAACCATGCGAATCGGCATCACCTGCTACCCCACTTACGGCGGCTCCGGCGTCGTGGCCACGGAGCTCGGCATTGAGCTTGCCGCGCGCGGGCACGACGTTCATTTCATCAGCTACGCGCCGCCTATCCGCCTGAACCTCGACGGCGACCACATCCATTTCCACGAAGTGGAGGTGGTCAGCTATCCACTGTTCGACCATCCGCCGTACACTCTGGCGCTTGCCACAAAAATGCTCGAAGTGTTTGAATCCGAGGCGCTGGACTTGCTGCACGTGCATTACGCGATTCCACATTCGGTCAGCGCCCTGCTGGCACGCTCGATGGCCGCGCCGCGGCGGCTCCCGTTTATTACCACGCTTCATGGTACGGACATCACACTGGTCGGGAGCAACCGCAGCTATCTGCCCATCACAAAATTTTCCATCGAGCAGAGCGACGGCGTCACTTCGATTTCGCGGTATCTGCTTGGCCAAACGCTGAAAGAATTCGACATCAAACGGCCCATAGAAGTCATCCCCAATTTTGTGAACTGCGATCTTTACAGCCGGGCGGCGGACAAGGGACTTGCCGGGCAATGGGCGCCGAACGGTGAGCCGGTTCTGATGCATCTTTCGAATTTCCGTCCCGTCAAACGTCTCACCGACGCGGTCGAAATCTTCACTCTCGTGCGCGGCAAAATGCCCGCGAAGCTCGTGCTCATCGGAGACGGACCGGATCGCGGCGCCGCCGAATATCTCGTGCGCAAGAACAAGCTGCAGAAAGATGTTTTCTTTCTCGGCAAGCAGGATGCGGTCTATGAAAAGCTGGCTGCGGCCGACCTTTTTCTGCTTCCATCGCAGCTCGAATCCTTCGGACTCGCCGCTCTTGAAGCCATGGCCTGCGAGGTTCCGGTGATTGGCACGAACGCCGGAGGCATGCCTGAAGTGGTCGAGCACGGCGTGGATGGATATTTGGTGGACCCGGGCGACGTGCAGGCTGCGGCGCGTTATGCCATCGAGATTCTGTCACGCGCAGATCGCGGCCGCGAAATGGGCAAAATCGCACGCGTCAACGCCAAGAAAAAATTCTGCGCCAACGACGTCATCCCCGTGTACGAGGCCTACTACAGGCGCATCCTCTCCGAATCTTGAGGGTCGCTTAACTCCCCCGCCGCATGTCTCTGTTACTTCCACTTTTCCACGTGTGCACGCAGCCAGGGAACAAGTTTGTCAAATTTGAATTGGTTGGTCTTGTAAAGGTTCGCCATAAAAACGTAGGTCTCTTCGGCATCCGCCGTGAGGTGTAGGCCGTTGATGGCGAGAAAAGTGTAGGTTGCTGCAAAAGCCGTCCGCTTGTTGCCATCGACGAAGCAATGATTCTGCGACAGGCTCTCCCAGAGCGCGGCGGCTTCCTCGAAGAGATCGGCATAATAGCCCGTTTGGGGCCGATACAGCGCGGCCCCCAATAACCCTTGATCTCTCACGCCAGGGGAACCGCCATACCGCTCAATCTGATCGGCGTGCATGGCCAGCACTTCGGCCACGGTCAGGTAGTCGGTCATCGAGCAAGTTTCTTGTATAGCGGACCATATTTTTCATGGCTGGCGAGGTACGCGCCCATCACGTGGGAGCGCGGCTTGGCGTTCTTGTGCTTTTCGATGAGGTCGGCCAAAGCCTCATCCACAAGGGCTTGAAGCTGGCGGCCTTCCTGGTCAGCCAGCGCCCGCACATCCCTCAAGATCTTGGAATTGACTTGAGTAGCGAATTTCTCGCGGGTTTGTGCCATGAAGCGTGCTCTTGTTGACAAAATCATGTTACCTTGACAGATCATGATATGTCAAGACAATAGGAGGAGGCCTGCTACAAGCGCATCCTCTCCGAATCTTGAGCGCTGGTTTGTATCGCGCATTTAATTTTGATTGGTTGACTTGCGCAAGGACTGGATAACTCGGTTGATCTCGGCCTGAGTGATTGGCGGCGCTGAGCCGTTCGGACGTTGAGTGAAAATGAAGCCCAACCCGCCGTCTTCACCACAAGCATTGCACTTCCGACGGCTTCTTTTCGTGGTGTGAGCAGCCCCACATTATCGGGCGTTGCCCCCAGAATCCGCTCTTTTAATGAGTAGTCCGACTTCAGAACGTCTTCCCCATACAACGCTTTCACGCCAGTTGAATCGGCCTTCCCGGTTGAAAGAAAGTCATTCACAAATTCCTTTGGCGCGATTCTTGAAACGAGTAGCGTATTTCCAGAAAGAAATGCAACAAGTTGCAGTTGCCCGACTTGCTTGCTCTTTGCTTCGTCAAGTTCCCAAGGGACCTCAAATTCATATCCGAAATAAGCGAGCTTTCGTGCCGAACCTTGTGCAATCGATTGGTCTGGAAGTTCGGTGGGAGTCTTCTTGACAACGGGCATCTTCCAGCCAACGTATCTTGCTTCCAGAGCAAACATCGTGGCCGCGCCGAAAAACCACACATAAATCAGGCACAGGAGCCCGAAGATTGCAAAGGTCAGTAGAGTGCGCCTAGGTTTGGACATTATTCCCCTCCCTATGGAAGTATTTCTCCCATCCAACCCAGACTATCCGAAGAGTGCGGCTCCAGCTTCTCCAAACGCTGCCACAGTTAACTGTCCCTCAGGGCAGGCAATCCATCATCGGTTTTTGACGAGTTCTTGCTTTTCGTAACCCACCTTTCTTCATACTGACCTTCTTGCCTGTCTTGGAGCTCTTCTCTATACGCAGCTTCCAGGCGGTGCGCAGGGCGCCTTCCAGTACATCTTCGGTTACGATGGCGAGGCGGACATGCGTGGCGCCGTTCTTTCCCCAGCCGCCGTGGACGGGCAGGAACACCTCCGGCAGCTCCGCCACGAACGCAGCTTGCTGCTCCGGCGTGAGCATCAGGTTCCCGTAGCCCTCCTTTTCGTGCGCCAGCGTGGCAAAAATCCTTCCTCCCACGCGAAAGTCAACTGCACCCATATGCGAGCCCTCTTCCGCGCCTTCCATCCTTAGCGCAATTCGCCGAAAATCCTTGGCATTCATGCCCACCTCCCCTGTTGGCGCTTCCCGCATGCTAGCACCCGGACATTGTAGCCGGCGAAATCTTGATTTGAACTTACTCGGAATCCGTGCTTCCATGCAGGCGCAGCGGACAGGCCCATTAGCAGCTAAAGTCGAGATCGTGGAGGAAACGATGCATGAGGGAACGATAAGCGGGCGAGTGATTGAGAGTGAGAAAGATCGGCCACCGCAAGCCAAGGCGGCCAGTCGGCGCCAAGTAATTATCGGCGCCGCCGGTGTATTCGGTGGTCTCGTCGTGATTTCCGTTTCTGCGTTGGCGAGCGCAACGGAGGAGATTTCTCACACCGCCGAAGCCATTCATCAGGAAGTCGTTTTCAAGGCCAGCCACAAGCGCGTTTATGAAGCGCTGACGGACGCCAAGCAATTCAACAAAGTCGTGATGCTTAGCGCGGCGGTGCAGTCGGGCATGGTTCCGGCAGGTGAACCTGTGCAAGTGAGTTCTGACGAGGGCGGTGCCTTCTCTGCCTTTGGCGGACACATCACCGGACGCCACATCCAGCTCGTCCCCAATCAGCGAATTGTCCAAGCGTGGCGCGCGGGCAGTTGGGAACCAGGTCAATACTCAATCGCCAGATTCGTGCTCATCGAACAAGGTTCGGGCACCAAATTAGTGTTTGACCATGCAAGCTTTCCTCAAGGCCAGTCGCAACACCTCGCGGAAGGCTGGAGAACGAACTATTGGGAGCCGCTCGAGAAATATTTCGCTCAGAGCCCGGCGCACGAATAAATGGATGCCCCGGTTGCGTGTGGGTCGGTGCGCGCGTAGTGACGTGCCACTTCCGAAGCGTACTGCTTGCCGACAGGTTCTCTATTCGTGGCGAGCCATTGGCTCAAGAGGGTTTCTCCAGTGGATGATCCTTCTGGGGCGAGCTGACCAGCCATTAAGCCTTTGTATTCTTCCCAGGTGAGGACCACATCGCTCACAAACCAGCCGGCCACTCGCGTTGCAATGTACGCCGCCAGCGTAGGCACGTGAATGACGGAAGTGCGCCGGCCTAGTTGATCGCTAATGAGTCTGACAAGTTCCTCGAAGGTGTAAGTCTCAGGGCCGACGGCATCGAGAACGGTATTCCCTTCTTGCCTCACAGCGTTCACGATGAGGCGCGCCATATCCTCGACATAAATCGGGCGGATCCGGTATCGTCCGTCACCGGGAATCGCGAATATGGGGAAATGGCGAACGAACCATGCAATGTTGTTGATGAGAATGTCTTCGAGGCCAAAGATGACGGTGGGCCGCAGAATCGTGTAGGCGAGGCCGGACTCGACGACCGACTGCTCCAGTTGCGCCTTTCCCTTGTAGTAGCAAAGCGGCGATTGCAGCGATGGATTCGCGATGCTGACATGCACGATTCGGCAGACATCAGCTTCCTTCGCCGCGGTGATCAAGGTGCGCGTGTTTTGCACGGCAGTCTCAAACGTGGACTTCCCGCGCGGGAATCGCACCCAATAGGTATTGATCAACGTGGAAGCGCCTCGCAGCGTTTCCGTGAGCCGCCCGGGATTGTCGAAGTTGTAGGGAAAGACTTGGACTTTGTCCCCGAAGGGATTCTCACGCTCGGGATGGTACGTCAGCGTTCGAATCCGATATCCGCGATCAAGCAGAATCCGCGTGGCGTACTTGCCCGTGTAACTGAACGCCCCAGTGATGACGACCGTCTTGTCCGTTTCGGAGTGCATCTTAATGGTTTGCGGTCTCCGCTTCGGTGCGAATGTGCTCCAGCACGCGCGAATGGATTCGGTGGATGATGTAGTCCGACCACAAATGCCAGTACGACGCAGGCCACATGGCGTTGTGATACCACGTTGTGCCTTGGATGCGCGTTCGCCCACCGGGGAGCGCGGTCAGCAAGAACTGGCCTTGCTCTGACACGAAATATCCGTGCAAGTGCGGTGCGTCAATATGACCGTACGGCGTCAGCTCATTGAGCGACGGGGGATTTGCCGTCACCCCGAACTTCAGCAAATGCGGCTCGTCCCAAACTTCGATAGGCTCGACGAACGGTCCTGTCGAGAAAATGCAACGCCGCACGGCGCCTACGCCATGTCCTGAAATCTCCGCGCGAATCGGATAAGCGATGCCCGCGCGAAACAACAATTCTTTCGGCGGCGGAATTTCCGCGAAGGCTACGACCTGGCTCCAGACTTTTTCCGGAGGCGCGTTCACTTCGATGGCGGTGCGCACCTTGTACATGGGCGGGCGCAGGGCGGCAGCCCGCTCCACTCCGAACGACGCGGGTATCAGCAGAATCAAAATGGAAAACATCGCCGCCGCCTGCTTCGGCCGCCAGTGACGCGCCTGAATCGCATAACCAAGCGCGCCTCCCAGTGCCGCCAGAGCCACAGCAAACGGCGCGGCCATCAGCAGGCAGATGACTCCTTCTACGGCGACCAGCAATAGCGCGGCGCCGACCAAGGCCACGGGCAGGAGCGCGACGCTCATGCAGTCGAACCACTCGCGTGGCTCGTGGAAGCTGTACAGCAGCACAGAAAACATTCCAAGGCAGAATGGGAGAGCTACGAACAGTCCCCAGCCGTAGGACCCGATGACCAAGGTTCCCATGAGCACGAACCCGAGACCCAGAACGGTCGTGACCACAATCGAAAGCGCGGCGCTGCCGACTTTGCTGTGCGGAATGAAACGATCGATACCGTGCGGCCCCGGCCAAGGCGCACCTTCCGATTTCTGAGAACGTTCCTGCGGCGGCAACGCGCAAAGAACGAGAAAGAATAACAAATTGATAAACGGAACAAAGAAGAGGGTTGCAAGCCAAACCGGCTGGCCCGCGTCGCGCAGCCGCTTCACGGTCATAGCCACGCCGGTCCAGATAAACGGTATCGAGACCAACAATAGCGTTGCTAGGAATTTGACTTCGGTATCGGAGAGATGGTCCAGCCGTGCCGCTTTCCCGAGAGGCGCCCAGTAATTGAAACTGTTCTTATAGCCCAGGAACGAGGATGCAATCAGGCGGTCCAGATTGTGCTTAACCGCCACGCCGACAAGCCCCACGGCCGCATACGCCGCACGGCTGGCTCGGCCGTCCCAGCGCCACAGATCCGAAAATTTCATCGGCTCCCCTCCGGCATAGGTTTACGCTGCAACAGGTTCCAGCCCACGAGTGAGCACAAACCAAAACCAACAGAATTCAGAACCCCGTGGTACCGCGCCATCTGCTCGAGATTGACGAAGGCATGGAGCGGGTATTCGCCAATTGCCCAAATACCCGCTAGCGCCATCCCCAAAAATCACGCACACACTCCCAACGAGGAGCATGCGTCCGCCAATCTCGCTGGCTCTAACCAATCCAGTTCGAAAAGTTGCAAACGCAATCCCGAATTCGCCAATCACCATCAAGCCGACCGCCGCGAGTTTCAGTTTTGGGCCACTTAGAAAAGCGAGGCCCAACAAACCCGGGCCTAGCACAGCGCAAAGCAATGAAATGCGAAGTGCAAGGGACGAGCGAATCGCTCTTTCATCTGAAGTCACCAACCCGGCCAAAACCGCGGCCATCAGCCCCGCATAATGAAAATGGACTGCGGTCAGCAACACGATCGGCTCATGAAAACCGACGGGTTGCATCCCTAGTCTCGATGCCAGAAGCCACAGCGATCCAACAAGCGCATATCCTTCGCCGATGGCAAAGCAGAAGCCGGGAAACGATCGCAATCGTGTTGTGATGAGCCTCTCCAAGCCATCGAGAGCCAAAGCAAGAGCCACGATGAGCCACACGCACACCAGCGCGCCTGCCACCCGTCCTTCTCTTAGGAAGAAACTTGCGGTAGTCAGCCCAGCGCCCGGAAGAAGCAAGAATCGAGTGATCGACCCATTCACGTAAGAAAGGTAAGTGACCCGGGTTGTCGGCAACAGGTTCAGCGCGAGAGGAACCACTACGAGCGGCCCGAGAAGAAAGAGCAGGTCGAGGATACTGAGCCGCAAGCTGCCAAAGAAAACGCCTGTCAAAAGAACCAGCCAGACCGCACCACCGGCGGCAGCCATTCTCAGTCCTGATGGAAAGAGAGTTTGGCTTGTTCTCATGGTGGAAGCTCACAGTCCGCGAGCAAGTGAGGCTGCGCCATAGGTCGCAGCAAGGAATAGTGCGCCGGCGGTGAATGCGATGTCCCCCCAGCGGTTTTGTTTGCGCAGAGTGGCGTCGTAATACAGGAGCTGGACCGGGGTGCGAAAGAGCCAGAACAACGCGATGGCTGCGGCGAGGAAGCGGCCCAGCCCATGGCCGCTGGCTAATTCTCCAGCAAAACCAACCGTCACCGCGGCAAAAAGAAGGACCACGCCCACGATGTAAACCGAATGAACGACGAAAATTTGCCGGATGATAGGCGCGACGCGGGAAAGATTTTCGCGGTATTTCAATTTTGTGGGGAGGAAGAGATTCGCAAACGCGATAGCCGCTTGCACGAAACCTGCCAACCACAGGAGTTGCAGAAGACCACGCATAGTTGCCTCCTTTTGAGAAAGGCACTCACTTGGGGCTTTCGCCTGCGGGACACTGCGCGGCCGCACAACTGCGGCTAGCCGCGACCCAGCGGTATCCTTTGCGCAGAATATCCATTGCTCCCGGAATCTTCGAAAGCCATACCAGCGGCGCGGCCCACCAGACTTCGCGCGCCAGCTCGACCGCCGCATCCGCTCCGCCGTAACGGCTTCCATCGCTCCACAGAAATTGCATTTCTTTCATCAATTCGTCGTGCGGCAAGCCCAGCAGCGCTACCACGCGCGGATCTTGCAGAGGGGCCAGCGCCATGCCCCGCCGCTCCATGATCGGCGCCAGCCAGCGCGCAATGCGCGTGATGGCTTCACACGGCCTTCTTGCCGAGCATGGTCACGACTTTCCCGCGCAATTTCAGTACGCCTTTCAGCGCGCCTGCCGGCATACGGATCGCTTCATCGAATAAACCCGACATCGCGGTGAGAAATTCGCGCATGTCAGTTAGGCGTTCGCGCGTGTACGCGTCGCCCTGGGGGTTCGCTTTGAGCTCCTGGACGCATTCATCCATAACGCGCAGCGTAGGATCGATCTCGCGCCGCTTCCGCTCCTCGGAAACAATGCGGAAAATTTCCCAGACGTCCTTGGTGGACTCGAAATGGTCGCGCCGGTCGCCCAGCACGTGCACAACGCGCACGATGCGCCAGCCCTGCAGCTCGCGCAGGCTGGTGCTAACGTTCGAGCGGGCCACAGCCAGCGTCTCGGCAATTTCGTCGGCGGGGAGGGGCCGCGGCGAAACGAACAGCAACGCGTGCACCTGCGCCACGGTGCGGTTGATGCCCCAGCGGGTGCCCATTTCACCCCAATGGAGAATGAACTTCTGGGCCACGGGGGTCAGGGGATTGTGTGCGGTTTTTGTATGTACGCTCATTTCTGTACTTTCTCTACATTCAGAAATTACCAAAACAACTGCTCGGTTGTCAAGCGCTTTTTTGGAGGGAGTGGCCGGCCCACTTCACTTTACTTTACGGAAGCGAACTTGCGCGCGGATCAATGCGCTTCGCGCTGGCCGCTTCGTCAGTGGTGCTGGGTGACTACCGCGATCAATAGTTGAGACTGAAGTTCAAGAGGTGCCAATGCACCAGGAACCAGAAAAAGCCGACGCAACCAACCGCCAGCAAAGTGTTCCAAACCTTGTACCAGACCCATTGCGTCGAGTCGGTCCAGGACTTCATGGCGCAAATGATAGTAAGGAGGCCGCCGACTCCGCCCAGGACACCGATAACTTGGAGTAAATGCAGTTTGAAATCGCCGCCTGAGCCGAGCTCCAACTTTTGCAGAAGGGTAAAGGCCCACAAGAAGCCGAGCAGATAAATCAGGTCAATAATGCAGGCGATCTTCGCCCAACGGCGCCATTTGCGCGCAGCGGGATCCAGCATCAACGACTGCTTGTAATGCTTTCGAAGAATTGCCGACACCGGCCAAAAAAGAATGGTGAGCACAACCACGCCAATGCCCAGCCCCATGACCACATAATTGAAGGCTTGTTTGTCGAGAGCGACATCCACTTCCTGGAGAACCATGAAAGGAAAGTCGAGGTAACAGACGCGGCGCCCGTTACCGTCTTTCACGAAAGCGACCTTTTCCGGGCCGTCGACGCTCTTAAAAAGCATGGGCGCAATTTCCAAAAAGTGGCGCGGCTGGCCGTTTTCCTTCTTAAAGAGACCGTCGAGGTAAATGGTGTTGTCCTTGGGATCGGCCACAATCTTTGCCTCGTCCAGCACGGTGGTCACGGCCAGGATATTCGTTTCAAAGCGCCGGCTGATTTTGTAGGGCCCTGCGACGCTTTGCGCGTCCTCTTTCGCCGTCGCCGTCGCGGGTTCATTCGCGGCGGGCGCAGGGAAATAGCGATCCATAAATCTGATGTACAAGTCGCCGCGCGCGTCGCCGTGGTCAGGGCGGCCGGCGCTGTTGTAAGACACAAATAACCCAACGTTTGAGTCCAGAATCAGGAACAAATCGCTGTGGAACAGCTCGGTGTCGCCGCCATGCGAAATGACCCGGTGGCCATTCAGGTTTTGTTCATAAAACCCGAGGCACATGGCGTTCATGCTTGCGGGCCAGCCGTCTTGCCGCGCATGCATCTGGATGGCCGTTTCCGGCTTCAGAATCTGCGCCTCACCGTAGCGGCCGTTTTGCAAATGCATGATCATCCAGTGCGCCATGGATTCTGCGGAGGCGGAAAGCGAGCCGGCGGGAGCGACTTCCACCCATTCGAAATGCTTGGGCTTGCCGGAGCCGAGGTCATAGCCGTTGGACATGAAGGGCTTCAGCGATTCGGGGAGGGGCTGGCGGAAAGTCGCTCGCGTCATATTGAGTGGCTTGAAGAAGTGTTCGTCGAGGTAATCGTTAAAATCCTGTCCGGAGACGCGCTGCACGGCGTAGGCCGCGACCGTCGTGGCGTAGTTTGAATAAGCGGGAATAGTGCCAGGGGCGAAAATCTGTTTTGGCAAATGCGACGGCAGATACTTGGAGATAGGCGTCAGTTCTTTCTCTTCGCCGACAAAAAGATCCTTGATGGTTTCTTCAAGGCCGGAGCGATGCGTCATGATGTCGCGGAGGGTCGTCGGCTTGCCAAAGGTCTGTGGAACTTTGAAGTCGAGATACTGATTTACGTCCGCGTCCAGGTTGAGCTTGCCTTGTTCCACCTGCTGCATGACGGCGGTCCAGGTAAACGTCTTGGAGATGGATCCTGGTCGAAACAGCGTATCCTGCGGGGACACTGGCGTTTTCTTTTCGGCGTCTGAGTAGCCATAGCCCTTTTCGAAGAGAACCTTGCCATCTTTCACCACAGCGACAACCGCGCCAGCGATGTCGGCTTTTTCAATTTGCTGCGGGATCAGCCCGTCGAGGAACGCAGAGAGATCCGTCGCGGTCAATTCCTGACCATGCACCGCAGTGGCTGCCGGCGTACTCATTGCGCCTGCTAGCGCATTCTTCGCCGCGGCAGAAGAGCTCTTGGGCGCGGCGGCCTTTTGTTCCTGCGCGCAAAGCTGCGCACCGACTAAGCCGCATCCCACCAAAACCAACGCCGCGTTGCGCAGAAATCTTGAACCCCAATTCGTCATCTTCTTCTCCATTTGGACATATCTCTTGACACAAATTTAGAGTGAAACGTTTGGTGCATTACTGCAAAGCAATCTCGATGGCCGACACTCTAGGCGGCAGCTACATCGCTGTCAAGCCACATTTACAGGAAGAAGCTCGCCCGTGGCGGATTACAACGTCTGTTGCACAATGCCGGGGGCACGAAAAGGAGACGGTTTTGCGGGCCGGTTGCGGATAACGATTCGCGCTTTACTTCCTGACCTCCTGAAGGGCGGGAACCAGCTCGGGAATATCGATGCGAATCACGGTGCCTTCGCTTAGCCGGCTCTGGATGTCGAGCTGGAAATCGGCTCCGTAGAGCACGCGCAGCCGCTCTCGCACATTGCTCAGCCCGATTCCCTCTACATAAACGTGCGGCAATTTTTCTTCTGAAATTCCCACGCCATTATCTTCAATCTCGATGCTCAGCCGGCCATCGCGGCCGATGGTGCGCAATTCGATTTTTCCGCCGCCGATTTTCGGCGCCAGCCCGTGTTTCAGGCAATTTTCCACAATCGGCTGCAACAGCATGCTGGGCACGAACGCTTCCATCGCGGCATCGTCAATGTGCTTCACGATTTCCAGGTTTTCGCGGCCGAAGCGGGCCACTTCGATGTCCAGATAGTCGTCAATGAATTGCAATTCCTCGCGGAGTGGCACAAACGTTTCATGCTTGCGGAGCAGCCTGCGAAGGATGTTGCTCAGCTTCAGGACCACCCCCCGCGCCGCGTCCGGGTCAAAGCGAATTAGCGCTGTCACGGTATTCAGCGTGTTGAAGAGAAAATGCGGATTGATCTGCCGCGACAGCGCATCCATGCGCGCTTTCAGCAGAAGCTGCTGGTGCCGTTCGAGGTTCATCTCGTTGCGCGTGTTGTTCCAGATTTTCAGCGGTGAGGCCACGGACATCAACGTGGCGATCACCGCGAGCACCAGCCACCAGTCCCAGCGCGCGTGAATCGCGAAGAGCCATTTCGGCTTGGTTGCGAGCACAAGCGCCACGCGACCCACTTCAAGCCCCACGCAAGTGGCCAGCGGCGCCATCTCCCAAGACAGTTCGGCTTTTCGAAGCAAGCGAACCGTGGCCTTGGGAATGTTCAGAAAAGTGAATGGCCCAAAATTCCAGAGGTCTTCTTTGTTGGGAATAGCCTGGCGAATTAGCCCACCCAGCAAACCCGCGGTAGAGGCTGCCGGCATCGCCAGCCATTCATGCCCCACTAAAGCCGGAATGGTAATAATGGCCCCGCCGATCGGACCCACCACGCGCCCGCCCAGCAGCCCCATGAGAAACGCGCCTTCGAGCGACAAATCCGCGAAGGAATAGCCCTGGCCGCCAATCAGGCGCAGCGTCACGCCCAGGATCAGCGGCGGCACCATAAAGAGCATCAATTTCAGTTTTTGATCGGGGTCGCGCTGCTCCGTGAACAACACGCGGCGAAACGTGTTCCAGCGGGCGAGGAGTGCGGCAATCGAAGAGGCTACGGCCACCTTCAGCAGCAACGTGAAGAGAAATTCGCGAACTGGCGTGGCGGAATCCATAGGGCGGCCCGTGTCTCAGGTAACGCTAGACAATCCATTCGGCGAAGTAAAGGGGTTGGCGTAAAGGGAAAGATGGACAGTGGCTCGATTTCCGATCAGCGACTGACCGAGAAAGTAACCGTAAGAACGCAACTGACGCGTATAGCAGTTACCCAACGATGATAAGCGGTGCTACTGTGACCTGAGGGCCCGGAAGCTGTGTGGCAATGAGCCCCATATGGACAAATTATGATAGCCAACCGGATCGGGAGGCTCGAACTTCTGTTTTGGTGGGTAGCGTCAATTGTTTGCGCGGGAATCTTGGCGGCAATTGCTGCTGTGCTCAACAACACCACGATCGGATATTACCCGCACCCGTTGGCAGAAGCACTGATACTTATAGCCGCGTCAATCCTGATGCTGAAGGCTGTGTTGTCCAGGTTCCATGACATTGGCTGGCCGGGATTGGCACTTATTCTTATGTTTCTTCCATTGGTGAACGTTCTAGCCTTGTTGTTTTTGTTGATCGTACCGGGGCACAAGAGCCGCAACCTGTACGGCGAACCCACACCTTTTCTCAAACCCTTTCGGAAGACTGGAAGTGACAAAGCACCTGACTAACGGGCTTACCGAAAACCTAAGCCAATACAATAAAGGAGCGGCAAACCTGGGGCCGCGGCGGTTCCTGTTATACTGCTCCTTTCCCATGAGAGCGAAATCGCGACGAGCAGGGCCCGCGAGCAAGAAAACTACCGAAGTGCGCAAAATCGCCCAGGCGGAACTTCCGACGCGCTACGGCCGCTTCACGATCTTTGGTTTTCAGGGCCGCGGTAAGAATGAGGAGGCTGTAGCGCTCATCCGCGGAAACTTGAACGGCAAGACCGCGCCGCTGGTGCGTGTGCATTCGCAATGTCTCACCGGAGATGTGCTGACGTCTCTGCGCTGCGATTGCCGCTCACAGCTCGAGCTATCGCTGAAGAAAATCGTACAAGCGCCTTCGGGAATTCTTCTCTACCTTCCACAAGAAGGCCGCGGAATCGGCCTGATGAACAAACTCCGCGCTTATCAACTGCAGGACGGCGGGATGGATACGGTGGAAGCAAACGAAAAGCTGGGGTTTGCCGCGGATGCTCGCAAATATGATTTTCCCGCACAAGTCCTGAAGAAATTAGGCGCCAAGCGCATCCGCCTGCTTTCGAACAATCCCGAAAAAGTTCGCCAATTGGAAA
>QHYL01000043.1 GCA_003224105.1 Acidobacteriota bacterium
CACCAGGAGATTCCCGATTTGGTACTCGACCTGGAGGGGATGATGGTTTCCAAGCAGGCTTCCGAGCGGGTAAGGAAAATCCTTTCAGGGCTGCCAGCGCGGGACCGGGACCTGCTGCGGGCGGTGTTTTTGGAAGAAAAGGACAAGGATACGGTGTGCCGGGACATTGGGGTGGACCGGGATTATCTGCGGGTGCTGCTGCACCGGGCGAAGGATAAGTTCAAAGCTGTCTATGAGAAAGAGCAATTTGGGAGGGTCCACGGGGCAACCGGGTAGAGGGTTAGTGAAACGATTTTGCGGCCGTGCGCACTACTTAGGCGGACGGGTCGGAAGGGGTAAATGAAGGGGTAATCGGAAGGGGTCCATGGACCACAATGAAGCAGTACGGCTGCAGGCTGCGACGAAGTATGTCCTAGGAGAGCTACCGCAAGGCCTCCGGGACGAATACGAAGAGCACTATTTTGATTGCGGGGAATGCGCGCTGGACGTGAAGGCAGCGGCGGCATTTGTTGATGTGGGACGGGAAGTCCTGCGGACGGAGAGTGTTGAGGCTACGGCGGCGGCGAAAAGCGGCGAGAACAGGGGCGGATGGCTCCTCTGGCTGCGGCCGGCTTTTGCTGTGCCGGCGATGGCGGTGCTTTTGCTAGCGCTGGGTTATCAGAGTTTGGTGAGCGTTCCCCATTGGAAGAAGGCGGCCCTGCAAGCCTCGGCCCCCCGTGTGCTGCCGATGTACTCCTTGATTGCCAGCAATTCCCGAGGCTTGAAGTCGCAGGCGTTGCAGGCGAGAGCCGGGGAGCCTTTCGGTTTATATGTGGATGTTCCTGTTGACCCCGCGTACCCGAAGTATGCGTTAAAACTCGAAGGGCCCGATGGGAGGGCCACAATCCTGCGCACGGTTTCTTATTCCGAGGCGCAGAAGACGGTTGTGGTGCAAGTGACGCCGGAGCAGGCGGGGACTTACCAGATTGTGGTGTTGGGCCTCACGGACCAGGCTGCTGATGCGGCGCACGCTCCGGTTCTCGCGACGATGAAATTCGGTATTGAACTGGGTACGTAAGCTCGGTTACATTGGCACGGTTCTCATCTAAATAATCGAGGTAACCCATGTCCCCTAGCCCCTACCGCACGTTTCACTATCACGCCAACGCGCACGTTCTGAGTGCCGCGTTCACGCGGCCGCTGCAGCACCTGGTCGAGGTGCAGGGCGCCAGCTCACTGCCCACCATCGGAGGCCACGGCAGGGCCCAAGTGGAAGACTTCCGCTTCAACGAGTTCCTGTCCGTGAAGCGCGGGTATACGCACGTTTCTGGGAGCGAGCAGGAGGTAGAGGTTGAGGGCAAGAAGAAAAAGCATTTCACCACGCTGGTGACTGCAGTGGCTGAGGGAGTGAACATTTTGGATGTTTTCCACGCGGAGCGCATCGTGGCGCGCTTCGCGTCGAGTCATACGCTGGACGACGCCGAACCACGCTTTACGCTGGTTGGCAGCAAATTTGACGGCGTGCAAATCGGCGGGTGCAAGACGGAAGTTCCGATCGACGCTGCGCTTTTCGAGAAGATGGACACGTTCGAAGCGGCAAGAAATGAGTTCAAAAACAACGCGGATTTTAGGAGAATGGCGGAAGACCCGTTCGAAACCAAGGAGAAGCTGGCGGAACAGCCCGCGCACGGAGCGATTCTTTGTTCGATCGTCGACCTGAAGAAAATGAAGACCGAGTGCCCGGGCGTTACGCGCAAAGGGCACGGCTTTGTGATTCCCGAATTTGGGAAGCTCTTCCTGGGCGAGACTCTGCTGCAGCATTCGCGCCGCACGCTCACTATGGTGCGGTTCGAGCTTGGCTCTCCGGTATCTGGGGCCGGGACCGTCGTGCAGCTGAGCAGCAACGGCCAGCCATGGCCACCACCGCCTGGCAAAGGCAACTGATCACCGTATTCACAGTTTTTCTCATACCTCTTCTTGGCTGCGGGTGCAAGCGCGCCGCATCGCCGGACGCCACGTATCTTCAGATTCGTGAAGAGGCACGCCGGGGAAAACTTGATGCCGCAATCCATGACGCGGACGCGGCCTACGCAAAATATCAGTCAACAAATCCAGAATGGGCATGGCGCTTCCGCGTTCAAAAAGCACATATGCTCGTCTTTCGTGGCTCGTTCGCGGAATCACTTCAGTTGCTAAAAGAAGAAGTACCAACATCGCTTGCTCACTCCGAAGTTGCTGTTCGTCGCAGGATGGTTCAGGGTTTGGATTACACGTACATGCAGCGAATGGACGAAGCTGATACGGAGTTGGCTGCTGCGGAAGCGATGGCATCGGGATTCGGGCCGGATGTCCGCGGCGACCTCTTACAAGCGCGCGGAAACCTGGAAGTTGGCCGGAAGAGATACGATCAAGCGGCCGACGCCTTTCGAGAGGCGCTCTCCATTGCTCGTAAGGGCAATCTCCCGTTTCTGGAGGTGAACGCGGTAGGAAACCTTGGAAACGTGGCAATGTGGGAAGAACATTATGACGAAGCAATTGACTGGTACAAGCTCGCCTTACAGAAGGCTCAGGCAACTGGGACGGTCTCCTCGGCAGCGCTGGCCCTTGGCAACATTGGTTGGAACTACACTGAAGTTGGCGACCTCGCGAGTGCGGGAACCGTACTGAAGCAGGCTGAGCAGGAATCTGAAAGGGATGGCCTGTTGGGGAATCGGGTCTACTGGCTGAGTGTTCTGGGCGACGTTTACTACCGGCAGGGGCGGTTCGCAGACGCAGAAGAGATCTCACACCAGGCGCTATCGCTTGCCAGTTCGAGAGACGACAAAGCTGCGGTTACGAATTGTCTGAACATCTTGTCGGAAATCGCGCTGGCGACGGGTCGCTTGGACAAAGCCGAGAAATACAATCAGGAGGCGCTGACGATTGAGCGAGCGGGGCTTGATCGGTTTGGAATCGCATCATCAACGATCATCGCGGGACGCATTGCGGCACGCAAGAAACAGTATCGAGAGGCCGAAAAGGCTTTCCAAAAAGTGATTCGAGATCCGAGTGTGGAAACGCCACAGCGCTGGGAAGCGCAGGCCGGCCTGGCGCAAGTTCACGCAGCTATGGGGCACGCTGCTCTTGCCGAGCGCGAATTCAGCGAATCTGTCAACACCATCAGTAAAGCCCGGAACGAGCTTCAGCGCGAGGAATTCCGGCTCTCCTTTTTGTCGACTGCAATTCGATTTTACGACGCGTATGTGAATTTCCTGGTCGGGCAGAAGCGTTCGCTTGATGCTTTGAAGGTTGCCGATCTCAGCCGCGCGCAGACTTTGGAGCACGGACTCTCTTCAGGAAGCGGTGAGAAGTCTACGTCGCCTGAGCAAATTCATCCGCAGGAAATTGCACGCCGTTGGAACGCGACGCTGCTGTTCTACTGGCTCGGAGAAGAGCGCTCTCATCTGTGGGTAATAACCCCGGCAAGAGTCTCATGGCTGCCCTTGCCCGGGAGGGCTGAAATCGACGGGCGCGTGCAGTCTTACCTGGCTGCGTTTCCCAGCCCGAGCGATCCCCTGGAAACGGGCAACGCAGACGGGAAAAAGCTGTATGAGATGCTGATAGGGCCAGCGGAAAAGCTTATCCCGAAAAACTCAAGAGTCATCATTCTCCCGGATAGTGACCTCAATTCGCTCAATTTCGAAACGCTTATCGTTACTGGGGACAGGCCTCACTATTGGATTGAGGATGTCACGCTGTTCACAGGAAACTCGCTCGCCTTGCTCTCCAGGTCTTCCCCTACGGCTCCCCCAGGAGACGCGAGCCTGTTTCTAATGGGTGATGCGCTGCAGGCGAGCCCGGATTTTCCTGCACTGCCGCAAGCCGGCAAGGAGGTCGGGCTGGTCCAAAGCTATTTTCCCGCCGGGCGCCGCTCGGTGCTCACGGGAGCCCAAGCCACGCCTTCGCGGTTTCTCTCAGGAAAACCTGAGGAGTTTTCTTACCTGCACTTCGCGACCCACGGGACCGCGAGCACGATTCGTCCGCTCGAGTCGGCGGTGATCCTTTCGCCGGAAGGCGATGCTTACAAGCTTTATGCGCGGGACGTTGTGCAACACCCCGTACACGCGTATCTGGTCACGATATCCGCTTGCAATGGGGCAGGGATGAAGACTTATGCGGGAGAAGGGCTGGTTGGCCTAGCGTGGGCTTTTCTTCGCGCTGGGGCGCACAACGTCATCGGGGGACTCTGGGAAGTCAGCAATGCCTCGACGCCGCAGCTGATGGATGAACTCTATAAAGGATTGAATGAAGGGAAGGATCCTGCAACGGCGTTGCGCAATGCCAAGCTCACGCTGGTTCATTCCACAGGCAACTACCGCCGACCATTTTACTGGGGACCTTTTCAGCTTTACGCCGGGTCTTGATGTTTGCTGATTAAATTGTAAGAGGTGGCGTAATACCCCTCGTGATTAGTTCCGAATCATTGAAACGCTGAGGGAATGAGTGTCACTACTCATAGAGAATCACACATCACTTTGACAGCCGTGGGGGGACTATGCCGCCAGCCGGATTGGATAACCTCAAGCACATTGTCGTGCTGATGATGGAGAACCGCTCGTTCGACCACATGCTGGGCGCGCTGAAGGCCGCGAATCCGCAGATCGACGGCCTCAACGGAGATGAGACGAATCCGGACGCGGACGGCAACGACGTTCCTGTGAAACCACTAGCGGACTATCGCGACCAGTTGGTTCATGACCCCGACCATCATTTTCTAGGCACAGACCTGCAAATCTTCGAGGGCCAGACAGGCGACGGTCGAGCTGCCAACATGAAGGGCTTTGTGAAAAGCTATCTCACGCAAACAAAAAACGACATCAATCTCGCCAAAGAAATCATGTACTACTTCCAGCCGGAGAAATTACCTGTCTTAACGACGCTCGCCCAGGAATTTGCGGTATTTAACAGCTGGTTCTCCTCGATTCCTGGTCCGACCATTTGCAATCGCGCCTTTGCCCACTATGGGACATCGTTTGGGCAGGTTGGGATGAGTATTTTTTACATCGGAAAGGACATAGAGAGCATCTACAGCCGCCTGCTGGATGCCAATCACACGGCCAAGATTTACTACTACGATCAAAAAAGCTCCACAATGGAGATCGTTAATCTCCTTCAGCACCAGTCCGAGGTTTTCGGGTCGTTCAGCCAATTCATCTCTGACTGCAAATTAGGGCAGCTACCGGACTACAGTTTCATCGAGCCTTGCTACAACGACCACCCGGGTCCGGGCGGCGGGGAGATTCTTGCCTCAGATCAACATCCCACGCATGACGTCCACGAGGGCGAACGCTTCATTGGAACTGTTTACAACGCAATTCGAAACAACGATTCTTTATGGGCAACCACGGCTCTTCTGGTCGTTTATGACGAGCACGGTGGTTTGTACGATCACGTAGTTCCCCCTGCTTGCACGCCCGGTGACTTCACAGCGAAACCCACGGACACTGGGACCGGGATGTCATTTGCCTTTGATCGTCTCGGCGTGCGTGTGCCAGCAATTCTTGTCTCCCCTTATGTGCCTAAAGGAACCGTGGTCAGCGGCCGCGTCTTCGAGCACGCTTGCATACCCAACACCGTCACCAAGTTCTTTCTGAACGGAGATGCCAAGCGCACTAATCGCGAGGCTCAATCCGAAACTTTCTTGGACCTGTTGTCTGGTCCCATGCGGCCCGATGACGACGTTCCCTGGTTTGAGTTTGGAGGCTGAAAATGGCGAAACGCAAGTATGTGGTGAGAGTTCCACGACCGCACAAGCCCAGGTATGAACCGGATCGGCCAATCACGGATCTTGTCCGCAATCAACTTCTTCATCTCAGCGTGGCGCAGCGAAGCCTCCCGAAACAACACCGCGCTCCGATGGACGTTTACTCCATTGAG
>QHYL01000044.1 GCA_003224105.1 Acidobacteriota bacterium
CAGTTCCACGCTTGTAGGCCCATTGGGAACAGGAAGCGCCACGCCGGGCACTTCCTTAGGATCGAGCCCGTCCATGTCCACATGAACGTAAATCACGTCGGTAAGTTCGGAGAGGCGCTTCATCTCGCGATGCAGGTTCGCCGACCGCGTGCGCACGTCTTCCAGTGTGAGTTGCTGAATCTCCGAGCGGTCCAGCAATTCCTGCTCGAGCGGATCGGTGTCGCGCACGCAGACTTCCACAATGTGCCGCGTGGGCAGAGCGGGCTCAAGTCCAGCCTTCATCCGCATCCGCGTGAGGCATTGCCCCGCCGCAATGGCTACCGGCATACCGCCAAGCATTCCGCTCAATGTCGTCTCCGGCGTGTTGAAATCGCCATGCGCGTCAATGAACACCATGCCCACGCGCAGCGGCTTCGCCGTTGGCCCGGAATGCTGCAAACCGCTGAGCATTCCCAGCAGTCCATTGCAGTTCGCGAGCAAACCGATGGGCAAATATCCACCGCGCCGTTCATCCGCCACCAACTTTGCCATGTCGCCAGCGGCCAGCGCTAAGTGGTTCCACTGCCCGTACGCCTTCTCTTCCTCCGCAGTAAGCGCTACCGTGTCGGTCGGCCTCACCTGCACGCCTTGCTGCTCCAGCAGCTTTCGAATGCCGCCCTCTTCCAGATAATCCGGCCCGCGCGAAGTGTCCGGCACATTTCTCTCGCCCACGTAGGGCATCTTCACCAGTGCCACGCGCACCGGCTTCGTCTCACCCTCGCCGCTCTTCGCCAACATCGTCGCTGCAAACCCCAGCAGGCCCGAAAACAACAAAGCCTTCCAATATCTCATCGCTCTCCTCGTCTTCTTACATTACTGTTGATTCTTTTGCGGCAACAATTTTTTCCAGGGCTGTAAGTCTTCGGTTGAGAATGGTGATGGCCACAAACGTCCCAAAGCCGAGGAGTCCTGCGATCCCGGCCACTGAATCGAGATTGATTCTCAGCACCGGCTGCAATTCGCGGCCCGTTGCTTGATGGTAAAACGGCATGGCAAGCAAGAAAAGAGAAAGCAGCAGGACGTAATAATGAATGATGAATTTCGACGACTTCATGGATCCCCCCCACACAGAATCAATGAAGATGAATTACCGCCTTACAGTCCCAAAACTGTGACGAGTTCTTTTACCGAACTGGCCGACTTTTGCAGCGCCGCGTTTTCTTCCGGCGTCAGTTTAATCTGGATAATCTCCTCCACGCCTTTCGCGCCCAGCTTCACCGGCACGCCCACAAACAATCCCTTAATTCCATACTCGCCTTCGAGGTACACGCAGCACGGCAAAATCTTTTTCTTATCCTTCAAAATGGCTTCCACCATTTCCACCGCTGCCGCCGAAGGCGCGTAGTACGCCGAACCTGTCTTCAGCAAATTCACAATTTCCGCCCCGCCCTTGCGGGTGCGCTCGACAATCGCGTCGATGCGTTCTTTCGGCAGCAAGTCGGGGAGGGGAATACCCGCCACTGTTGAATACCGCGGCAAAGGCACCATATCGTCTCCGTGGCCGCCGAGCACGAACGAATGCACATTCTCCACGCTCACTTTGCATTCCATCGCCACAAACGAACTCATTCTCGCGGAGTCCAGCACGCCCGCCATGCCCATCACGCGGTTTTTCGGAAACTTGCTGACCTTCAGCGCCGCCTGCGCCATCGCATCAAGCGGATTCGTCACCATCACGAGGATGCAGTTTGGCGAATGCTTCACAATCTGTTCGACTACACCCTTCACCACGTCGTAGTTCGCTTTCAGCAGATCATCGCGGCTCATCCCCGGCTTGCGCGGAAATCCCGCGGTGATCACCACTACGTCGCTATTGGCCGTAGCTGAATAGTCTCCGCTAGCCGTGGAAATTCCCGTCGCATGCGAATCCGTCCGCGTAATCGGTCCGGACTCCAGCATGTCCAGTCCTTTTCCTGCGGGAGGCCCGTCTAAAATATCTGTCAGCACCACGTCCGCGAGTTCCTTGTCGACAATCCTCTGCGCCGTGGTCGACCCCACAAAGCCGCCTCCCACCACCGTCACTTTCTTCCGCATGAACTCTTCTCCTCTTTTCCTTCGTATGTGAATCTACGCTTGCATGGGAATTTGCTTGAACTTGCTTCACGTTTGCAGTGTCGCACGTCATATCGCGAAGCAAACTCACTCCGTTCGTCTGCAAACTACTTTGCCACGCAAATTAGCTTGTAGCGCAAGCTAGTTTGCAGCTTTTTCTGCGCCGCGCTCCCTGCCTGCTCATTCCCATAAGCATCTGATTCTGCAAGGCTTAGCCGTAAGGCTTCCAAAGATGAATGGCACCCTCATTCGAAGCGCAATCTCCGGAAAAGCATTCCTCACGGGTACTGAAGCCGCTTCCTCAGCGATTGTTTACCGCCGTGCTGCCGCCGCGCCCTGCATGTTCTCAATGATCGCAGACGCAAACGCCGAAGTTCCCAGCTTCGTCGCGCCCGGCATCAGGCGTTCCAGGTCGTAGGTCACGCGCTTCTGTTGAATCGTGCGCGCGATGCCGTCCTCGATCAGTTTCGAGGCTTCTTTCCATCCCAGAAACTCAAACATCATTGCGCCCGAAAGCATCACCGAACTCGGATTGATGACGTCTTTGTCAGCGTACTTCGGCGCCGTTCCGTGTGTGGCTTCAAACACGCCGTAACCGTCTCCGATGTTCGAGCCCGGCGCCATGCCGAGTCCCCCCACCTGCGCCGCGCACGCGTCGGAAAGATAGTCGCCGTTCAAGTTCGAGGTCGCCAGCACGCTGTACTCGTCCGCGCGCATCAGCACCTGCTGAAAAACAGAATCCGCGATGCGGTCGTTGATCATCAGCTTCTGTTTCCACTGGCCTTTGCCGTGTGTCGCGTAAATCGCGTCCAGCGTCTTCTTCACTTCCTCGTACACCGTCTTTTTGAAAGCATCTGTCGCCCGTTCGAGACCTGGCTCGATCATCGCCGCGTTTTGCTCTACAGTCAGCGCCGGATTCTTATCCTTGTTGTCCAGAATCCAGCTCTCGCGCTCCGTCACCGTCTGCCCGCGAAATTCTTCGCGGCCCAACTCGTAACCCCAATCGCGAAACGCGCCTTCCGTGAATTTCTGAATATTCCCCTTGTGCACCAGCGTGACGCTCTTCCGTCTGTGTGCCAGCGCGTATTTGATCGCGCGCCGCACCAGCCGCTTTGTTCCCGTTGGCGAAATCGGTTTGATGCCTACGCCGGAATCCCAGCGTACTTGCTTCTTTCCGTCTTTCAGCATTTCGTTGTTCAGGAATTCCAACAACTTCTTCACTTCCGGCGTTCCGGACTTCCACTCAATCCCGATGTACACGTCCTCGGTGTTTTCGCGGAAAATGAAAACGTCCATTTTTTCCGGCGCCCGCACGGGGGAGGGAACTCCTGGAAAATACTTCACCGGGCGTTCGCAGGAGTACAAGTCCAGAATCTGCCGCAGGGCCACGTTCAGCGAACGAATCCCCCCGCCCACGGGCGTCGTCAGCGGACCTTTGATGGCGACGCGAAAATCGCGAATGGCCTCGACGGTATCGTTTGGCAGCCATTCCTTGAACGCGTTGAACGCTTTCTCGCCCGCAAAAACTTCAAACCACGCCACGCGCCGCTTTCCGCCGTAGGCGTGCTCCACCGCAGCATCAAACACGCGCCGCGCCGCTTTCCAGATATCCCGCCCCGTACCGTCGCCTTCGATGAACGGAATAGTCGGCGCGTCCGGCGCCTGCAATTCTCCGCCGCTGTAGCCAATGGCTTTTCCATCGGCTGGGATGGGATTCCCGTTGTACGAGCTCTTCATGGAAACGACTCCTTACCCAAGGTCAACTTCTTGCGGGCGTGAAAGGAAAGGGCTGCGCCGCTCTGCAACTGACCCTGATCTGAGGCAGGCCAGGGTGAACTGGAGAAGATATCATATCGCGCGCACCACGAGTATAATGCCAGCCCGTTATGTATGCTCACTTGTGGCAGCGGCTTTACGCCGCTGCTCCTCGGCGGGGTAAACCCGCCGCTAGAAAGAGGAGAGGAAAGCCATGGTCATGGATTGGAACCAATATCACAAGGAAATCGGTGCGCGCGTCGGCGAACTCGGCAAGCTGTCCCCCGACACCTTGAAGGGATATTTGACGCTGAGCGGCGCCAACGCGCAAACCAGCAAGCTCGGCGAGAAAACGCGGCAGCTCATCTCCTTGGCGGTTGCCGTTACCACGCGCTGCGACGGTTGCATGGTGTTCCACACGGACGCCGCGCTGAAGGCCGGCGCCACACGGGAAGAAATTTCCGAAGCTCTAGGCGTCGCCGTCAGCATGAACGCCGGCGCGGCACTCATCTACTCCGCGCGCGTGCTCGACGCCGTGGCCGCAAAGTCAGGCGCCCAAGCCTCCGCCAACGACTGAACGCGCATTCCGGCGAGCCGTCAGTGGTTCATAGCAATTGGTTTCTGGAATTCCTGCAGCAGTTTTGGGGAAATCTGCGCCGGCTTGATTTGTACTAACTCCGGGTGCTGCGCCTCAAGTTGGTGGCGGGACGCTTCCGGGAGTTCCCGGACGAGGTTCTGCCGCAGATCTATTTCGTGTTGGAGTTGCGTGTGCAGGCTGCGCGCATCTGCGACAACATCGTTCTTGTCCCTGACACACGCAACCTTTTCTTGTTTGGCTTGATCGGTTTGCTTCTGACTCGTGGCCCAGCCAAATCCTGAAAGGACGAGGACCAATCCCACAACCAGGACCAGCGCACCGCCCTTTCCGGAGACTTCTATTCCCAGAATCTTCGCTGCCGCCGCGCCTCCCTGAAAGCCCTTGAAAAAGGCAATCAGGCCGACGACCACAACGCCAATACCCAAGATAAAAGTAGCGCCTATGATGAAGGTTTGCATCGGATCCCTCCGCCGACCTGGTGAGAATTATTTGTATTCTAGTAATTGGCAGAGGTTATTGCAATGCAATAAACGAGTCAAGACAAGGGTCAGCTAGTCGTAATACTCCTGGCCCAAGTGCGTAATCAAATCCTCGCCCATCATCCAGCGCAGCGTGTTCTTCAGCTTCATGGACTGAATGAAGAGATCGTGCTCGGGATACAGTCCCGGCGCGGTCATAGGCGACTTGAAGTAGAAGCTCAGCCATTCCTGGATGCCGCGCATCCCCGCGCGTTGCGCCAAATCCAGAAAAAGCACTAAGTCCAATACAATAGGAGCGGCCAGGATCGAGTCGCGGCAAAGGAAATCCACTTTGATCTGCATCGGATAGCCAAGCCAGCCGAAAATATCAATATTGTCCCAGCCCTCTTTGTTGTCGCCGCGCGGCGGATAGTAGTTGATGCGCACTTTGTGATGAATCTTGCCGTAAAGTGCTGGATAGAGCTGGGGCTGCAAAATGTATTCGAGCGCACCCAGCTTCGATTCTTCTTTGGTTTTGAACGACCCGGGGTCATCCAACACTTCGCCATCCCGGTTTCCCAAGATGTTTGTCGAGTACCAGCCTTCGAGCCCGAGCATCCTCGCCTTGAACCCCGGCGCGAGAATCGTCTTCATCAGCGTCTGCCCGGTTTTGAAATCT
>QHYL01000732.1 GCA_003224105.1 Acidobacteriota bacterium
CCGCAATCGCCGACGTGTCCGCGTAGTCGCTAGTCAGTGCATGCCAGTCCGCGATGAAGTAGAAGCACTCGTAGGCCGGGTCTTTCCCTTGTAGGGGCGCAGCACTGCTGCGCCCGCTTTTAGCGCTTGCACCATCGCTCGGGATCGCCTCGTTTTGCAGCCGCACCCAATTCTGCAGCGCGCCAAAGTAATGCCCGATGTGCAGCCGCCCCGTCGGCCGCATCCCGCTCAGCACCCTGCTCTTCTTCCCCTTAACCCCGGTCTCCACTTCCACGCTCCTCGTCCTCGTCGCTTTTGTTTCTGTCCTCCATCTCGGCATCAAATCGTTCTTCGAGGCTTTCTACGAATTTGAACCGTTCCATTGCTTTTTCGCCCGTGAATTGAATCGGTCCTCGGTTCAGCATTGCCGCCACAGCTTTACTCCAGTCTGCACTGGGGTCATCGAGAGCCGCGTAGACTGCGCTGGAGTCCGCGTCCGCATTGATGATTGGCTGAATCACTGTCTTCATGGCCACTTCGGCGGCTTCCAGCAATCGGGCATACTCCTGCGAGTCTCTTTTCGCGAGAACGTAGGCCATGCCTAGGCTTTGCGTAGCCACTAAATCAAACCGCTTCATTAGCTGACGCACTGCGTCTCGTGCTTCCGCATCGCTCACCATTACAACCCTCTTCCTGCTGCACATGCAAAGCACCGGTCTAAAGACCGGCCACTACAAGAAGGGACGCGCCGAACCGTGCCCCTACATGCAGCGGGGTAAACCCGCCGCTACATCACGCCAATCTAGCTCGCGGCGACCTTCTGTTTTTCCGGCGATCCCAGCAATTCCCTCGCGATGATCATGCGCTGCACCTCGCTGGTCCCCTCATAAATGGTGATTACCCGCGCGTCGCGGTACATGCGCTCGACGTCCGTCTCCCGCGAATATCCGACGCTGCCGTGAACTTGAACCGCCTTGTAAACGACGCGGTTGACCATTTCGCTCGCGTATAGCTTGGCCTTGGACGCGCTCGCGCCCATCTTCGTAGGATGCGCGTCCTTCAGCCACGCCGCATAGTGCGTCAGCCCGCGCGCCGCTTCAATCTCCGTCTGCATGTCCGCAATCATCCACTGAATGGCCTGGAACTCGCCAAGATTTTTCCCAAACGCTTTGCGCTGCTTCGCGTACTTCACCGTTTCTTCCAGCGCGCCCTGCGCCAAGCCCACGGCCTGCGCGGCAATGCCAATGCGTCCACCGTCGAGCGCGCTGAGAGCAATCTTCAAGCCCTGCCCTTCTTCGCCCAACCGGTTCTCCGCCGGCACCACGCAATCATTCAGCAAAATTTCTACCGAAGGCGACGACCGCTGCCCCATCTTGTCTTCGTGACGCCCGACTTTGAATCCTTTGAACGAAGGCTCAACGAGAAACGCGCTGATGCCCTTCCCGCCCGCCGCAGGATCGGTTTTCGCAAAAACGATCAGCACTCCCGCCGCGTGGCCGTTGGTGACCCAGGTTTTGGTTCCGTTCAGCCTGTAGCCATTTCCCTCGCGCACCGCGCGCGCCTGAATGCCCGCCGCGTCGGAACCCGCCGCCGGCTCGGTCAGGCAAAACGCGCCCAACGTTTCGCCGGTAGCCATGCGCCGCAAATATTTTTTCTTCTGCGCCTCGTTGCCGAATAGCAGCAGCGGCGCCTGCACCGCCGAATTCGTCACGCTGAGCGCCGTGGACATCGCCGTGAACACGCGCGCCACTTCTTCCAGCATCAACACGTAGGAGACGGTATCCAGCCCTGGCCCACCCCACTCCTCCGGCACCAGCATCCCGCAGCAGCCCATCTCGCCCAGTTTCTGTATGGCTTCCGCGGGGAATTTCTCCTGCTTTTCCCATTCCTTGACGAACGGGCGCACTTCCGTCTCCATGAATTGGCGGACGGTATCGCGTATCAGTTTTTGGTGGTCGTTGAGCGAAAAATCCATCAGTCCGTCGGCCGCCATTCGGCCGCAATTAAGATTGTACGCGGGGTACATGCGATGCTAACACGGCTGGAGGAGAGGCAGAAAGCCGGGGAGCGCAGAAAGTGGCGAGTCACGAGTGGCGCGAGGTGAGCCAGAGTAAGGGCCGGATTTCAAACGCAGAGTTCATAGAGAACGAGGGAAGAAGAAGAACCAACAGCCGGCAGTTCCCAGCTAACAGTGAAGAAATGTTTTATGGGATTGGCAGAGACATTTCGTATTCAAAGACCGCCGGATCGTTTGGATATGGTTCGGTTCGCCCTGATCGTGTAAACCCCAGCTTTTCGTAAAACCTCATCGCTGGTTCATTGTTCGACGTGACCATTAGCAGCAAGGCGCTGCCTCCGCGGAGACGCGCCCAGCGGAGAACCTCATTCACCAACAGACGACCTACGCCGCGCTGACGGTGGGTCGGCGCCGTCCACATGGAGACAAGCTGGGCCCGCGTTGTGTCGTTCGCATCGAGGAATGCGCCTGCGATGCCGCATCCGGCATCGCCATCCATCGCCAGGAACCCGACTCCACCCTCGCCATTCATTCGCCCCGCGCGCCGCTGCCATTCCGCATCGTCAAACTGCGACTCCTTAGCATAGGTCGCGCCGAAGGCATACGGAGCATCTTGCAACGCGCGAAGGCGCACGGCTTTGAACAGAGATGCATTCTTCACCGTAATCGGCTCAATGGTGATCAA
>QHYL01000045.1 GCA_003224105.1 Acidobacteriota bacterium
GTCGCGCAGAAAAATCGTGCCTTGGGTTTCCGCCAGCTCCTCGAAAACCGAATATTGCTTCGCCGTCGGCGCCTTCACAAAAGCATGGAGCCTGCGCACAACCTCCGGCGAAGTTGCATGCAGCTCCGCGCCCTTCCGGAATCGGTAAAGCCCCGCGTCCGCCAACTCATCGCCTTCGTCCGAAAACGCCGCCTTGTGCAGCTTCAAGTAGTCGCCGAGCAGGTCGTCCAACGATTTCTGCCCCGGATAATCCGAAGCATCCTCAAAAAACTGGTCGCAGACGTCTTGCGAAAGGCCAACGACGTCGAAGAGATGGCTGTTGCGATAGCTGGCCGCCGTCGAAACTCCCATGCGCGCCAGCACTTTCCGCAACCCCGCAAGGATGGCCGCACGCGCCTTTTCCGCTCCGCCAGCTTCCAGCGACTCCGCAAATTCATCGGCAAGGTATGGCACGACGGCGCTCGCGCCGGCAGCTACAAGCAACGCGACGTGATGCGTGTCAAACACTTGGGCCGATTCCACAATCAGCGGCACATCCCACAATCCGTTGCGGACCATGGCCTTCCACACCGCCGCTGTTGCCAGCAGCGCGGGAAGCGGCGCGCGCTCCGCCGAGATTGCGCGGTCGGAAAGGAGGAGGAGTCTCGGGGGATCGCTGCCACTCAGAGGGGTAGTGGACAGCTGAGCAAAACTGCAGCGCGCCCCCGGGACTCCCGCGGCGGCAGGGAACGTAAAATCGATGCGGTGCCCAAACCCAAAGATTTCGCGCAGTTCCGACAGTTGCGCCGGTGTCATCAGCGGACTCGGCAACGTTATGCCATCTTTCAAATGGACTTCCAGCGACATCACGTGGGTTTCGCGCAGCGGGTCAATCGGCGGGTTCGTCACCTGAGCGAACCGCTGCTTGCAGTAGTCCCACAAAGTCCTCGGCAGCGCGGAGAGAAACGCCGGGGGTGCATCGTCTCCCATGCTCCAGTCCGCTTCTTTCCCGCGAAGCAGCGCGGAGAAAAGAATCTTAAATTGATCCTCCGTCCAGCCGGCCGCACCAGCAACGCGCTTGGCCTCGCTTGCGAGAGTCGGGCGCGAATGGAAAATTTCTGCAACCTGCCGTTGCGGCACGGCGTTCTGCGCCTGCTTTGCAGCCATTCTCTTAAGGACGTCGCGCCACCGAAAAAATTGCCCGGAAGCAGGATTGGCCAGAACCATTTCGCCAGGGCCAAGCCGTTGCCGCTCGGCAATCCGCGATTCCTCCAAATCCACAAGGCCGGTCTCTGACCCCAGGATCAGCAACCCATCGTGCGTCAGCGTATATCGCAAGGGCCGAAGCCCATTCCGGTCCAGTTTCGCTCCCACCCATTGGCCATCGGAAAAGACCATCGCTGCGGGCCCGTCCCACGGCTCGGTGTGCTGTGATAGAGCGCTCAGGGCGTTACGGACATCGCGCGAAAGCAGCGGGTCCTTTTCATAGGCCGGCGGCATCATCGCCAGCAGTGCTTCTTCCGAAGAAAGACCATCGAGGAGCCGCAACTCAAAACCGTTGTCAAAACTCGCGGAGTCGCTGACGTTGTCTTCCAAAATCGAAAACCACGGCCCAACCTTCAGCTTCTCCTGAATCTCCCGTTCCTTGGCGCGCAGCCAGCGCCGGTTCGACACGATGGTGTTGATCTCCCCGTTGTGCGCCACATAGCGGAAAGGCTGGGCCAGATGCCAGGACGGCTGCGTGTTCGTCGAATAGCGCTGATGAAACACCGCGAAGGTCACGGCAAACGATGGATCACGCAAATCCTCATAAAACTGCGGGAATTGCCACGGCGTAAGAAGGCCCTTGTAAAGAACGGTTTGGGACGAAAGCGAGCAAAGATAGCAGCGTTCGGGCAACAGTGACTCGGCGCGCTTCCTCAAGAGCCAAAGGCGCTTCTCGAATTCGTCCCCGGCCTGCGGATTTTGCAAAGGCTCGACAAAAAACTGCCAGATCTCCGGCATTGTTTCGAGCGCCTTGCGCCCCAGCGCATTCACGTTCACTGGAACGCGCCGCCAGCCTATCACTCGCAACTGTTCGCTATCCGCCGCAATTTCGATGGCTGCGCGGAATTCGACGGTTGCGGAAGCAGGAAGAAAAGCAAATCCCACGCCAAAAAGTTCTGACAGGCCGATGTTCAGTTCCTTCGCGCGCTCGCGAAAGAATTTCTGCGGCAGCGAAGTCAGCAATCCAGCGCCGTCGCCGCTGGCGCCATCCGCATCCACGCCGCCGCGGTGCGTCAGGCGTTCCAATGCCGCCAAAGAAATTTGTATGATTTCGTAGCTCGGGGCTCCTCCCAGGCGGGTCACAAAGCCTGTTCCGCAGGCATCGTGGTCGGGATGGCCCCAATTCGGGTGCCGCCGCTGGGCAGATCCAGGGCCCATACCCGAAACACCAATTTGGCTGCGACACGGCGACATACACGTTTATTAAACGGGCAGACCCTTTATGTACAACGCAGAATTTCGATTCGCTGAATTGATTTCTTGATAGGACCCAAATCGAAAAAAGGCAGGCTCTGGTTTGTTAAAATTTTGTGACTTCGGAGAAATGGAAGTCCCGAACTTTCATCGCCGGCACCACCATTTCAAACGACTCTTCTCCCGTCGCCCTGACCGCCGGGCTCATCAGCTCCACGTTTCTCAGCATTTCGATCAGCGACTGATTAAACCGGAAATTCTTGACCGCGCTTGTAACCCTCCCATTTTCAACAAGAAACAGGCCGTCACGCGTCATGCCGGTCATCACTTTTTCGTACGGGTCCACTTCGCGGATATACCACAGCCGCGTCACCAGCAGTCCGCGGCCCGTCGAAGCCACCATTTTCTCGACCGTAGACTCCCCTCCGCTGAACACCAGATTCATCGGCGCTTCTCCGTATTCGTTGGGCAGCGCAAAACCGTGTCCGGTCGGCTTCCTGCGTGCGGCCTTGGCCGACGCCCGCGAATAGACCAGATTTTTGGGAACTCCGCGATCCACGACCAGCACTCTCTGCCGTGGCATCCCTTCTCCGTCAAACGGCGCACCCTTTTGCAAGGGATGAAAAACGTCATCAACAATGCTGATGTTCTTTCCAAAAAGCTGCTTCCCCATCCGGTCATTCAAGCAGGAGCGTTTGTCTTGGACGGCGGTCGCGGCGAAGTCGTAAAAAAAGAACCCCACCAAATCGAGTACCGCCGCAGGCTCCAAAATCACCGTGTAGCGCCCAGGCGCCAGCTCCTGGGTTTTGACCGCGAGATGCGCCTTCTCGCTGGCGCGCTCGGCGAGCTTCTGCGGATGAAATTCCCGCACGTTTGCGGAATCCGCTTTGGCCCAGCTTGCTGCCGGGTCTTCCTGCATGGTTATCGAAAACTGGGAATGCGTTTCGCTGTAAGTCGCGAACAGGCCACGGGAATTACCCACTGCGGCTTGGCTGATTCCGCTGGAGAAAATCCCCGCCGCCACTTGCCCTTTCTTGGCCGCCAGATCGCAAGCAAGCCGAACCGCGCGCGCCCGATCTTCCGGAGTTACCGCTGCCGTCGCCTTGATGAACCGGTTCACCTTCCGATAGCGCTGCTTTCCTGGCATCGGCAGGAGCTTCGGGTCTCTTGGCAGGTTGTGCGCCAGTGAGAGCGACACCTCAATCGCCGCGCGCAACGAATCCTGATCCAGCCGATTCGTGGTTGCCCGCGCCGTGCGGCCGCCTGCCGCGGTGCGAACGGAAACTGTCACCACATGCTCGAAAACGTTCTGGTGAATGCCGTTGTTCGCAAAGCGTGTCAGCGCGTCAGCAACTTCATCCACGTGGACTTCGGTTTCCACCGCTTCCGTGGATTTTGCGAGCCGCAAAACAGTTTCAATAATGCCTCGCAGCTCACGCGGGGATAGCAGCTCCGCGCGCTCCGTCTCTCCCCCTGATTTTTTCCTCGCGCTGGGTGCGCTGGTCATTTTGAGAAAGCCGTCCCGATCCGCACGTTGCGAAACCGCGCCGGAGCTGCGCCGTGTCCTGTGCCCATCGTCTGCATCGGTTGCCCTTTGCCGCAGTTCGGCGTGCCCCACAGCGTCCAGTCGTCGAACTTGCAAATGGCGTCGCAGGAATTCCAAAACTCGGTGGTAATTCCGCTGTAGCTCGGATTCTTCAGCATCCGCGCTTTCTTGCCACCTTTGATTTCCCACCCGATTTCCGTCGAAAACTGAAACTGGTATCTCCGGTCGTCAATGGACCAGGACCGGTTCGTGTCCATCAAAATTCCGTCCGGCGTGTCGGCAATCAAATCATCGTAATCCCACGTGCCGGGCAGCAAGCTCACGTTGGTCATACGAATAATCGGCAACCGGTTCCAGCTTTCCGTGCGCATCGTTCCCGACGAACGATCGAGACCGACGAGATGCGCTGTCTCGCGATTCGATAAATACCCGCGAAACTTCCCATCTTTGATGATGTCCGTGCACTGCGCGGGAACGCCTTCGTCGTCATACGCAAACGTGCCGAGCCCTTGCCCGTGATCCAGCCGCGCATCCGCCACTACATTGACGATGCTCGACGCGTATTTCAGCTTGTTCAATTGGTCGAGTGTCAGAAAACTCGTCCCCGCAAAATTCGCTTCCTGGCCCAGCACGCGATCCAACTCGATGGGATGCCCAATGGATTCGTGAATTTGCAAGCCGAGCTGATTCCCTGCAAGAATCAGTGTTCCAAACTTTTCCGGGCACTGCGCTGCCGCGTGCAGCGCCGCAGCTTCCCCCGCAATCACTGGCGCATGCTTCATCAACTCCAGCGACTCGACCAATTCGTAGCCTTCCAGCGCGTGCTGCCCCCCAAAACTATTGGGATACGAGCGCTTTTGAATTTCCCCGCCCTGGAACGACGTTGCTCCAATACCGCATCCCGAAATCACCTTGCGCTGGTGAATCCGTGACCCGATGCTGGACGCAAACCACGAATCAATCTTGCGAAACTGCATGTTGGTTTCTGTCAGCGTGATGCCCTTCACTTTGCACATTTCGGCATCCGCGGCCAGCAACAAGGCAAGCTGTGTCTCCAAGGGAATCTCTAAGGGATCTTTCCGGAAAGGGCTCTGCCAGCTATCCACATACGCCTTCTCCGGAGCCATCACCACGTTGCTGCGCTTTGCCAGCGCTGAAGCCTTGGCGATGGAAACTGCCTGCGCCGCGCACGCGGCCACGCCCTCGCGCGTCAGCCGGTCCGTGGACGCAAATCCCCACGCGCCATTCGCCAGCACGCGCACGCCGATGCCGATGGATTCGCTCTGCGCCAGTGTCCCCACCTGGCCGTTCTTCGTAGTCAGGTCGCGCTGCCGCAAATGCATCGCGCGCACATCACCGTAAGAAGCGCCGCGCAGTTTCGCCGTGTCGAGCGCGTTAGTGCAAAAATCCCACATGGAGTTCGCCAAAGATGGACAACTCACCCATAAAAACTTAAGGGCGCAATCATTTGCGCCCCTAAGAAGATATCACGATTCTAAAAACGACCTCAGTTCGCCCGGTTCTTACGTCCCTTCCTGCCACGAAGCGAGATAGCGCTCTTGCTCCGGCGTCAGCTTATCCAAGCGGTGCCCCATCGACTCCAGCTTCAGCCGCGCAATTTCCTTATCCAGATACTCGGGAACCACGTACACCTGCGGTTTCAGCGTCTTCGCATTGGCGCGCAGATATTCCGCCGAAAGCGCCTGGTTCGCGAAGCTCATATCCATCACCGCCGCAGGATGCCCTTCCGCCGTCGCCAGGTTCACCAGCCGTCCTTCGCCAATCAAATAGACCTTGCGTCCGTCTTTCAACTGGTACTCGTCCACCAGCGGCCGCACTTCGCGCTTTCCCGTAGACAGTTTCTCCAGCGCCGGAATATCAATCTCTACATTGAAGTGCCCGGAGTTGCAAATAATCGCCCCGCCCTTCATCTTCTCGAAGTGCTCCGCGCGAATCACGCTCTTGTTTCCCGTCACCGTGATGAAAACGTCGCCTTCCTTCAGCGCCTCCGCCATCGGCATCACGCGAAAGCCGTCCATCACCGCCTCGATGCCCTTTACCGGATCGATTTCCGTCACAATCACGTCCGCGCCCAAGCCCTTCGCGCGCATCGCTACGCCGCGCCCGCACCAGCCGTAGCCCGCAATCACCACTTTTTGTCCCGCGAGCAGCACATTCGTCGCGCGAATCACGCCGTCCAGCGTCGACTGCCCCGTGCCGTAGCGGTTATCGAAGAAATGCTTCGTCATCGCATCATTCACCGCAACGATCGGATACTTCAGCGTTCCGTCCTTGGCCATCGCGCGCAGGCGAATCACGCCCGTGGTCGTTTCTTCCGTCCCGGCAATCACATTCGGCACTAGATCGGTCCGTTTCGTCAGCAGCATGGTCACCAGGTCCGCGCCGTCGTCCATCGTGAATTGCGGCTTGTGTTCCAGCGCCGCGCTCAAGTGCGAATAGTAAGTCTCGTTGTCCTCGCCCTTGATCGCGTACGTCGGAATATTGAAATCGCGATTCAGCGAGGCCGCCACTTCATCCTGCGTCGAAAGCGGATTCGACGCGCACAACACCGCGTCCGCCCCGCCGTCGCGCAAGGCGATCATCAAGTTCGCCGTCTCGCTCGTCACGTGCAGACACGCCGACACGCGCAAGCCCTTCAGCGGCTGCTCTTTCGCAAAGCGCTTGCGAATAATTTCGAGCACCGGCATCTGCTGCGCCGCCCACTCGATTTTCCTTTTGCCGGCATCCGCCAGCCCCATGTCTTTCACATCACCTTTTTTTAGTTCCGCGATGGCCAAGTTCTCACTCCTCGCTCCAAGGATTTGCTTACGAACTGCACGATCAAAAGGAAGGCACTACAACTGAGCGTGATACTCTGCGGCCTTTGAACTTTTGAATCTTGAACTCTTGAACTCCGTGACCGCCTCGCCGCGCAGCACTTGGTATTTTTCTGACTGCAAACGGCGAACCGTCAACGGTGCGCTTCTTCCTACCGCCGCGCCGCCACTTCCGCAGCCACGGCCGTATTCAGCCCCGCCGCCTTGCGCAGCGCATCCGCCCGGTCGGTGCGCTCCCAGGTAAACCCAGGCTCGCTCCGCCCGAAGTGCCCATACGCCGCGGTCGCCTTGTAAACCGGCCGCCGCAAATCCAGCGCCTCGATAATGCCCTTTGGGGTCAGCTTGAAGTTCTCGCGAATCAGCTCGGTGATTTTTTCTTCCGGAATCGCCGCCGTTCCAAACGTCTCGGCCATCACCGACACCGGCTCGGCCACGCCAATCGCATACGCCAACTGCACTTCCGCCTTGCTCGCCAGCCCCGCCGCAACCACATTCTTCGCAATGTACCGCGCCATGTAGCACGCCGAGCGATCCACCTTCGACGGATCCTTCCCCGAAAACGCGCCGCCGCCGTGCCGGCTGTAGCCCCCGTATGTATCCACGATAATCTTGCGCCCGGTTAGCCCCGCGTCGCCCATCGGCCCGCCAATCACAAACCGCCCCGTCGGGTTGATGTGATATTTCGTGTGCGCGTCCAGCATCCGCGCCGGAACGATCGGCCGGATCACGTGTTCCATGATTGCTGCGCGCAAATCCGCACTCGACACCTTGTCGCTGTGCTGCGTCGAAATCACCACGCAGTCCACGCGCGCCGGGCGTCCGTTGCGGTACTCAATCGTGACTTGGGATTTTCCATCAGGCCGGAGGAAATCAACGATCCTGGCTTTGCGAACTTCGGAGAGGCGTTGCGTCAAGCGGTGGGCCAATTGGATGGGCATGGGCATCAGTTCGTCGGTTTCATCGCAGGCAAAGCCAAACATCAGCCCCTGATCGCCCGCGCCGCCGGTGTCCACGCCCATGGCAATGTCCGGCGACTGGCGCTTCACCGTGCACATCACCGCGCACGTGTCGGCGTCATATCCAAACTTCGCGCGATCGTAGCCCACGCCGCGAATCGTTTCGCGCACCAGTTCGTCGTAGTTCACCTGCGCGGTCGTGGTGATCTCTCCGGCCACCACCGCTAGCCCCGTCGTGACCAGCGTCTCGCACGCCACGCGCCCCAGCGGGTCTTGCCTCATCACTTCGTCGAGCACTGCGTCCGAAATCTGGTCCGCAATTTTGTCCGGATGGCCTTCCGTGACAGACTCCGACGTAAATAAAAAATTCCGTAAGGCTTCGCTCAAGAGAATTTCTCCTTCACTCCGCTCTCAGATTCCACGATTTTCGGCTGCCGCATCGGACACTGGCAGCTCTGTAGGGGGCTTTTCCATCCTGAGGCGAACCGATGTTGAGGTTCGTCGATCAAAGATTCCGGCTCTCCCGGCCTTGCACACGACCACACCCACTGCCATTGCAACTAACCTTCCCAACTTACCATCCGCCCGCGCGCCCCGTCAACGCATTGAATCCAAATGCATTAGATGCGGGTCGAATGGTCATTTTTGGCCGTCAAATGGGAATGCAAATACCCAAATTGTCCAAAATTCCAAACCTTTTCCCAGACGTTTTCCGCCTCGGATTCGGCTCTCCCACCCTGGCTCAGGAGCCCCTCCCAGAGGGTTCCTCCACGTTCAGCCTTTGGTTAGCTTCCACTGTTCCCAGTTTTTGCACCATGCCGGAAGGCCAGCGAATCTCCACCTCAGCTTTGCGATCAGCACCCAGCCCGAAGTGCACAGTAAGATCGCTGCTCGACGCGTATCCCACGCAATTCGTCACGCAGCGCGTCTGCGTCCGGCTCGCCGATTTGCAGCTCACCTGCGCCCCAATCGCCGAGCGATTGCTCTGCCTTCCTTTCAGCCGCAATTGCAGCCACTGTTTCCGCGGACTTCGGTTCCACCACAATTCAATCCGTTCTCCGATTGCCGTCACCGCCACATCAATTCTTCCGTCGTGGTCAAAGTCCGCAAACACCGCCCCGCGATGCAACCGCGCTGCCGCAAACTCCTTCCCTGACGCGTACGAAACGTCGGCAAACTTCCCTCCCGCATTCCGGAAAATGCGATTCGGCTGCGCATCCTTCGCCTCGAACCCGCCTCCGGCCACGAACAGGTCCAGCCAGCCGTCATTGTCCAAGTCCACCAAACCGCATCCCCACCCGCTCCACGCACGGCTCAACGCCAGCAGCCCTGTGGACGCGCTTCCATCTTCAAACCCGCCTCCGCCCTCGTTCAAAAATCGGTTCAGAAACACCTCGTACGTTTCGTTTCGCAACCCGGTCATCACCAAATCCGGCCGGCCGTCGCCGTCAATGTCCCCAAAATCCGCGCCCATGCCAGAAATATTTCGCCCGTCTCCGTTGTACGCCACTTCGGCTTCCGTGCCGATCTCCCGGAAGCCGTTTCCCGTCGCGCGAAAAAGCAGATTCCGCGCATTGTCATTGGCAACGAACAAGCCTGGCCGCCCATCGCCTGCAAAGTCCGCCATCGCAATGCCCATTCCCTTGCCCAGCACTTCAGGAAATCCCTCTTTCGCCGTCACCTGCGTAAACGTGCCGTCTCCATTGTTGTGAAAAAGTTGCATCGGCTCCGCTCGATACACATCAGGATGGCAATAGCCGCCGCAAACCGGGTCGCTCACCGCGTCCCAATCGCAATAATTGGAAATAAACAAGTCCAACCGGCCGTCGTTGTCGTAATCAATCCACGCCGCCGCAATCGACCAGAATTTCTTCAAACTTGGCGCGCTCAACCCCGCCTGTTCCGTCACATCCGTAAACGTTCCATCCCCATTGTTCCGACAAAGCTGGTTGCCATGCACGCCCACGACGAACAAATCCTCATGCCCATCATTGTTGTAATCGCCTACGGCTACGCCCATGCCGTAGCCTTGCCCCGCCAGTCCCGCCTTTTCCGTGACGTCGCTGAAGGTCCCATCGCGATTGTTCCGGTAAAGCCTGTTCCAATATTCTTTCCCCGTTTTCACCAAGGAAGGCAGTGCCGCGCCGTTCACACAAAAAAGATCCGGCCATCCGTCGCCGTCGAAATCAATCACTCCCAGCCCGCCGGGCAGCGTTTCCACTTGGTATTTGCGTCCTTGGGCTCCATTGCGCAGCACAAAATCCAGTCCGCATGAAGTTGGCGCCGGTTCCAATCGAATCGGCCCCGCAACTGGAGATGCGCCAAGCCATCGAAATCGCTTCATCACGGTGAATGGAGCAAGCGCCGCCGCTCTGGCAAG
>QHYL01000046.1 GCA_003224105.1 Acidobacteriota bacterium
CAAACCGAGATTCAAGGTGAGCCGCGAATTCAATTTCCAATCATCCTGAACAAAGGGAGCGTAATACCATTGCCGGAAGAACGGAAACAACGGATAGTTCGATCCGCCTTCGGAAGGAACGCCTAGCAGGAAACTCGCGATGCTGTTTCCGCTTA
The DNA here is from genome assembly GCA_003224105.1 of Acidobacteriota bacterium. Taxonomy (GTDB): domain Bacteria; phylum Acidobacteriota; class Terriglobia; order Acidiferrales; family UBA7541; genus Acidiferrum. The sequence continues at coordinate 156 of QHYL01000046.1, forward strand.
AGGGGTCTCCCTGGTCCCAGGCTTGCTGGGTGTAATTTCTCCAACCCTTAAATCGCCAGATGTCACCGGTATTGTTCAGGATGTAGTAGATACGCCGAAAGTCGAGGCCAGTGTGGATGAAATGCGATTTCACAATTTTAGTGATATTGCCGTCGATTCCGTAATTGTTGGTGATGTTGACGCTGCGATACCGGCCAAGCGATGTATAGCCGTCGAATTCGTACCGGCCGAAATACTTCCCTCCCGGCAATTGACTGACCGTCGCGGACGGAAAGCCCAGCGTCGTTAGATCGAAACCAACGTCTCCCGCGCCGAAACCCTGTTCAATGAAGCGGTTGAACGAAATGCGTGCGTTGCCAATGAAAGACGGCGAGAAAGTTCCGACCCAGTCCACTACGCCAGTCCAGTTGAGCCGCTGGAAAGGCTGCTGCCCATCCTGTCCCGGCCCCTGAAAAATCCCGTTGGAATTGCGATCCTCGGTACGGCTGTTCTGGCCGTAGCGGGCAAATACGCGATGCTTCTGGCCGATGATTTCATCCACGCGGCTGATGAAGTTATAGAACTTGTCTTTCGCGAAGTAGCCTGGTATGGAGAGGTTGTTCTGGCTGTAACCGGAATTGGGGTCGGTGTAGTTCGGCTTGGGAAAGTAGCTCAGAATCTTCTGGGCGACGGGATTAATCATGCTGGCCGGAATCTGATTATTGGGAAACGGAGAACGAATGGGATTGCCGCTAGGATCAAAGTTGGTGGTGAATGGATTGTAGATAGTGATGGGCCTTTGGTTGGCATCCGTTAGCTTGCTGAAATCGCCGTTTAGGAATTCGGGCGCCGGCACCGATAGCAGCAGCGGAGAGGGCGTGCCCTCCCGATAGTTTTCGATGCTGAAAAGAAAAAATGTCTTGTCGTGCCCGTTGTAGAGCTTGGGAAAGAGAACTGGACCCTCGATTTGCCCACCGTATTGATCCAGGTAGTGAATGGCCCGGGGCGCACCCTTGGAATTGTTCTGGAAAGTGTTGGCATCCAGCCAGGTGCGGCGCATGAATTCCCAGGCGGATCCGTGAAGCTGGTTACCGCCGCTCTTGAGGACTACGTTCATGATGCCGCCGGCAGTGTGACCGTATTGCGCGTCATAGGTATTGCTCTGCATCTTGAATTCCTGGACGGCATCCACAATGGGCACATAGGCGACGTTGTTGCAGCCGGCCTGCCCGTTGTTGGGCGCGCCATCAATGAGGAATTCGTTCTGACGCTGCCTGCTGCCGTTGATCGACCATTCGGCAATGGCGCCGTTGTCAAACGGCCTTTGCCAGATGGCGGAACCGCGAAACGTAACTCCAGACATCATCGCGCCGAGCATAAAGGGATTGCGGGCGTTGAGGGGCAGTTCGGAAACTCGCTGTGTGTCAACGACGCCGCCACGATCCGCGGTGGAAGCCTCGAGCAAAGGCGCCTCTGCCGTAACGGTCACGGACTGGGTGTCCGCGCCAAGCTGGAGTTGAATGGGGAGGAAAGCCGTTTGGGCAACCTCGAGGGTGACACCTTGCTGGGTGTACTGTCTAAATCCTGAATGTGACACGGTAATGGTATAGGAGCCAGGCCGCAGAAAGGGGATCGAGAAATTCCCGTGCGAGTCTGTCTTGGCGGAGGAAACTTCGCTAGTGTCCGCATTGCGAACTCGAACGGCAGCTTCTGCAACGGTCAGATTTTGTGGATCTGTTACACGGCCAGTTAGAGTTGCGCGAAATTCCTGCGCGCCGCCATTTGCTGCAAGAAGGAATAAAACCCAAACCAGGCCCAGCGCACTCTTCCGCATGATGGTCTCCATATCAGGTAAAGATAGAGATCCACAGTCAAACGAACCCGTGGGGTCCTTCATGAGAAGAAGCGCCGGGACATTCTGAACAAATAGACGTGTACAGGGATAACTCGACCACTTCCACCACAGGAACCAACGAGACGTTAGTCAGACAGAGGTCTGGGGACAATGCGGAGATTCCTGTAATTTGCGGACTGTTTTACCTTAATGCGCGCAACGGGGCGCGTTGGCCGATCGCGCTACGGATCATTTTTTTTGCGCAGAGTGATGGTCGTAGCTGATGACGCGGGTGATCTTCCAAGCGCCATCTTTGTATTGCCAGAGGTGAATGAAACTGGCCTCGCCCACGCCTTCCGTGTCTTCGTGCCCCGGATGGTGGAAGCGGTGGACGCCCATTTCGACAGCGCCATATCCCTTCATGTAGTGAACCTGCAACGTTCCGGGAACGAGTTCCCGAGTCACTTTGTCGCAAATGTTTTTCTTTATGCTGTCAGTGAGCGCCGCTCTGCCAAGAGTGACACCGCCCTGATCGTGATAGAACTCGACGTCGTCGGCGAAGAAAAGAAGAAAACTTTTCGAGGTCGCAGCGATTGTAGGAGTCAAAGAGAGCGCCATCGAGCGCGGCAATGGCTTTGTCTAGTTCGGCCTGAGATTTGATGTTGTCGAGAGACAGCACAGCTTGAGCGCCAGCTCGCGGGACGAAAATTGCGAGCAACAACAAAAACAGCAGCGTTCTTGGCGAGAAAAGTCTGTTCATCGGGCGGTCCTTTCCTTCAGACTTGGTTGCGCGAAAGAAGGTACGGGGGGCGGCGGGAGAATGTTCGGTGGATTCGTGTTCCCTTCATCTTGTCGAGACAGCCTAACCGTTCGCGGGACGCGAAGTCTATGCCGAATGGTTTTGAAGGAATAAACTTGTCTGTCATTCATTTCAGTTGTTCGTATGCGGAGGACTCATGAGAAATTCATTCGGTTTCTTGAGAAGGCAGTGGATTCGCATCACGGCAGCATTGCTGGTGGTTGGAATGGCATTCGCGTGGTTGAGCATGGAGCTCCGCAGTCAAGGACACACTGCGGAAACCCGGTCAGGTGAAAAAGCGGTAGCACAGGCGACAGCACAAGAAGAACGGATTCGAAAAATTGAAGCGACAGCGGTGGATATTCCCATGGGGGACAAGGGGCCGTTGCGGCTGAACCTGGCGCAGCTCATGGAGTTGTACAAGGTCCCGGCGCTGAGCATTGCGGTGATTGAAGACTTCAAAATTGCCTGGGCAAAGGGATACGGGGCGATTGGGATGGGATCGAGCGCGCCGGTGACGACGAAGACGCTGTTTCAGGCGGGATCGATCAGCAAGCCCGTTGCAGCTACAGGTGCGCTGTACCTGGTGGAGCACGGCAAGTTGGCACTGGACGAAGACGTCAACGTGAAGCTGAAGACGTGGAAGGTTCCCGAGAATGAATTCACTAAGGAACAGAAGGTGACGCTGCGGCGATTGATGTCGCACACGAGCGGGCTGACCGTTCACGGATTCCCCGGGTATGACGTGGACGAGAAGATTCCGACGCTGGTGCAGATTTTCAATGGCACGCAGCCAGCGAACACCGCGCCGATTCGCGTGGACGTTGTGCCAGGAACGCTGGAGCGGTATTCGGGCGGCGGCGTGACCATCGAGCAGCAGTTGATGATGGACGTGACGGGAAAAGCGTTTCCGGAATTACTGCGCGAGACAGTGCTGGACAAGATTGGCATGACGGATAGCAGCTACGAACAGCCTTTGCCGTCGGCACGCGCGGCGATGACGGCGATTGGGACGTACAGCGATGGAAAGCCGGTGCATGGAAAATGGCACGTGTATCCGGAAATGGCTGCGGCGGGACTCTGGACGACGCCGACGGACCTGGCGAAATTTGCGATCGAGATTGCGAATTCGCGGCACGGAAAATCGAATCGCGTGCTCACGCAGAAAATGACGGAAGAGATGCTGACGCCTGTAATGGATGGAGCAGGATTGGGGTTTTTCGTGGAGAAGGAAAATCCGGGACAGTTCGGGCACAACGGCGCGGACGAGGGATTTCAGGCGCTGCTGACGATGAATTCGGAGACCGGCAAGGGCGTAGCGATGATGATAAATTCCGATAATGGCATTGGCATGGCGAATTTTGTGCTTCGCAGAGTGGCGCAAGAGTACGCGTGGAATTATAAGTTTGAAGGCGACATACCGACGCTGGGGATTATCGCGAGGGTACACGGGGCGCAGGCGGCGCTCGATCGGTATGCCGAGTTGAGGAAAACCGGAGAGCTTCAAGCGGAACGCGCTGAAGCTTCCTTGAACCAACTTGGCTACTCCCTCTTGTATTCCGGGCACGAGAAGGACGCGATAACCGTGTTTCAGCGAAATGTACAGGAGAATCCGAAATCGTCGAATGTGTATGACAGCATGGGCGAGGCGTACGCGAAGATAGGAGAAAAGGATTTGGCGATTGCAAGCTACGAAAAGTCACTGCAACTGGATCCGAAAAACCAGAATGCGGTGGAACGGCTGAAAAAGTTGCGGGAAACGAAATAAGAAACGTTAGGGGCGCAAAGGAGCAATTCTGCCTGCGAATCAACGTGAAACAGGAGGAAGCCCGTGTCCCCAGACGGGGTTCGTAGCGGCGATTCTTTCGAAATTCGCGACGAGTGGCTTGGCTTGAGGGATGGCGTTCTTTACTTGCGGCAAGGATAGCGAACCGTCGTGACTGGCGACGCTGTCCCAGACTTCCGTGACCCAGATGACGTTCTCATCCATGGCGTCCTTGGCGACGACGTAACTGAAGCAGCCCGGCATGTCGGCGGCGCTCTCTTTGAGGATGCGAATCATCTCCTCGCGCTTGCCCGGGACAATGGTCATTTTCACGATAAGTCCGTACATCTCATTCGCTCCCTGTAAATCGGAAGAAACACACGCGGACATCAAGCCTGAGGCAGCTGCGTACTTCAGAAAATTCCGGCGGTCGACTTGCATGCTGGAAGAATAGCATTGGACCGCTGAGGATTCGCTGAATTTAGGGGGAAAGGAATCGTCCGGGAGCGAAAATGTTTCGGGGGTCGAAGGCGGATTTGAGGCTGCGCATGAGAACCATGTCGGAGCGAGTGACGGTCGAACCAGAAGAAGAAAGCTGCCGGCTGGAAACCGGCGCTACAAAATCAGGGCCCCAAATATTGACATGGCATTTGAGTTGAGTCGGGCACCAAGGGAGAGTGGCGGAGGCGTTTTTCGCGGAGCAAAGAGAGAAGACGGCGGAAGCCACTTCGGCAAGGCGATAGAGCGAGGAGGTGGTGTCTGCTCGCGGAAGAAGAGCAAAGTAGAGGACGCCGCAGGCGCGGGCGAGGATAGCGTGGGGAAAAGAAGCCTGGCCGGAGTGTGCGCGCAACTCCCGGAGAAGCGGGGCGAGACGAGCGGGGAGAGTAGAGATTTTGAAAATAACAGCAGAGGGACAAGCTTCGAGAACGAGCGGAATCGATTGTCCGACGTAGTGCCAGAGGTCGGCGCCTTCGGATTCGTTGAGAATGATGAGTTGTGCGTGCTTTGCCCCGGGAGATGCGGCGAGACGATGCAATTCGCGGGAGGCGCGCTCGCAGACTTCAGGAGTGCCTTCGACACTGACACAGAGATGCCAGGAATCCGCGGGGAGTTTTCCTTGAAGAGGGGCGGCGGGAGATTCGGGGGCATTTTTTTCGGCTTCGAGGAAGAGTTGCATGAGTTGAGGGTTGACGAGATCGATAGAAGCTGGGCGAAGCGGAGAGCATTCGACGAGGTTGTTGAAAGCGAAAGCGTCTTCGTGGGCGTGAAAAGAGATGACGAAGCCACGGATCGAGGGCGCCGCCGGAAAAGTGCGGAAGTTGAGTCGCGTGATAACCGCGAGCGTGCCGAAAGAGCCG
>QHYL01000047.1 GCA_003224105.1 Acidobacteriota bacterium
GTCCGTTCCTGGAATTCCCTGAAGCGGTTCTCGCTCCGGCTTCCCAAGTGCCGCGACAGCCTCCAGCCCGCAAAAAAAGGCCGCAAAGTTTGTCCTTGCAGCCCCTCGAACGAGTCAAAAGGTAATACAAGAGCAACAAATGCTAAGAATAATTTACCATAAAATGTAGAAATTGTCTACGCGGAACCACGCGAGCAATTCATTCGACTATAGGAGATAACTCCATATAAATGAATGGGTTAAAGGGAAGATTTTGGGCTTTCGCAGCAGGTAGTAGCCGTCAGCTGGGGTTATTCGAGAGATTCCGCCTCGAGGCTCAAAGTCCCCTCTCCAGAGGCCTTTTTTTCCCAATACTTACGGACCCAGGCTTCCCAACTCCTCCCGGCGGCCGTGTCCTTGCCTGTAAACGATAGTGCCGCGATATTGGCGTAGGCGACCTTCAGTTTCTGGTTTGCGTCCTTGGGCATCAGACGCACGAAACTGGTCGTAAGGGTGTTCCCAGCCACGCGGTCGAAGACGTAACCTTCGATTTTTGAATTGTCTTTGAGGGTCAACGTTACGTCGCCGCGATAATCGAACGCTTTCTCCAAGGCGAACCTCAACTCCTCTTCTGTAGCCAATTGCGGAACCCAGCCCTGAACGGTTTCATGCAAAGTTCCGGGGGCGACCTCCAAGGCATCTGGATCGAGCGGAGATCCTTCGGTGTGGCTGGGACGGTCCGCGTGGCGGGGACCGCTCATGCCCTGGTCTCCTCAAGTTGGCCTTTGCCCGGTTCGATTTGAACCAGAGGATTGTAGGAGTGCACCGGCTTCACGGGCTCATGCAACATCGCCAGAGCGTCCGGATCGCTGTAAGTTGTTGACAAGCTGGCCTTCACGGTCGCCCAAAGCCCGCGCCAGCCGCTGAACGTGTGATCTACGGCTGAAGCCTCGTAACCGCTGTGCACCATGCAGTTAGCGCACTTGGGATTCCCGGACTCGGTGCCATAGTTCTCCCATTCCGTGGAGTCCATGAGTTCCTGGAATGTGTCGGTATAGCCGTCCTGCAGCAAATAGCAGGGCTTCTGCCAGCCAAACACGTTGAACGTTGGCATCCCCCAGGGCGTGCACGCATAATTGCGTTTGCCCATCAGGAATTCCAGAAAAAGAGGCGACTGGTTGAACCTCCAACTCTTCTTGCGGTTGGCCAGAATGGCGCGGAACAAGCGCCGCGTTCGCGCGCGCCCCAGGAAGTGCTTTTGGTCCGGGGCTTTATCGTAGGAATAGCCGGGCGAAAGCATCATGCCCTCGACACCAATCTCCATCATTTCGTCAAAGAAGGCGCGCACACTCTTGGGATCGGCGCCGTCGAAAAGCGTCGTGTTGGTGGTCACGCGGAAGCCACGCTTGAGAGCTTCCTTGATTCCATCGAGCGCCAGGTCATAACCACCTTCGCGGCACACGGAAAAGTCGTGATGCTCTTTTTGTCCATCCATGTGAACGGAAAACGTTAGGTACTTGCTGGGCGTGAACAGAGGGAGTTTTTCTTTTAGCAGCAAAGCATTCGTGCAAAGGTAGATGTACTTCTTCCGCGCGACCAGCCCTTCCACAATCTTCTCGATTTGCGAATGCATCAGCGGCTCCCCGCCAGGGATCGATACCATAGGCGTGCCGCACTCTTCCACGGCCTTAAAGCATTCCTCGGGTGACAATTCCTGCTTCAGGATGTGAACCGGATATTGAATCTTTCCGCAGCCCGCGCACGCCAGATTGCAGCGGAACAAGGGCTCGAGCATCAAGACGAACGGATAACGCCTGCGTCCTTGCAGCTTTTGCTTCAGGACATACGTCGCAACCGTCCACATTTGTGAAACTGGTACCGGCATGTTCCCCACTTACAAGGAATTTGGATAGGGGTACACCAAAGCCCCCAGAGTCTCAGAATCGAACAGAGACTGTGAAACTATTGTACCCGAGAACCCGGAAAATCCGCGTGGTTCCTTTTGGCCCTTGTTTTCAACCCGATGTCTGGCACAGGAAATGCCCTTCTCCTTAAGATGCAACCCACGATTGAAGTGGAATATGGGAGGTCCCTGCGCGTCACTGGTGAAGCTTCGGAGGTAAAATCGTCGCCTGTGCAAAGCACAGAAACCAAGGCGTTTATGCCGCGACGAAATCTACTCACGCTCTTTAATGATTTCGCCCGCTTCGCCGGCGATCTGGCTGTCGCGCAAACCCGCGGGTACCGCCGGGAAAAGCTGACGTATGCGGAACTCTCCGTGCACGCCTCGCTCTGGAGCTATGCGCTCGGCGGGCGGGGAATTGGTCCTGGCGACCGCGTCCTTCTATGGGGCCCTAACTCTGCGGAATGGGTTGCATGCTTCTGGGGGATCCTCTTGCGCGGCGCTGCCGTTGTGCCAATGGACGCAACGGCATCTCGCGATTTTGTTCAACGGGCCATCGAAGATGCCGGTGTGAAGCTGATTCTGCGCGACCGGCAACTCCGCGAACTACCCGGAGCGCCTCCTTCTCTGGTCATCAACGATCTTAAAGATGTTTCCGCAATACGCGAGCCCGCGATAAATGTCGCAATTGTCCCTGGCAATACTTCGACCCGCAGCACCATCGCGGAGATTCTCTACACTTCCGGAACTACTGCCGAACCGCGCGGCGTTGTTCTGACGCACGGAAATTTTCTGGCCAACCTGGAACCGCTTGAGCAGGGCATCGAGGAATATCGAAGGTATGAGCGATGGTTTCATCCCCTGCGGTTTGTGACGCTTGTTCCTTTGAGCCACGTCTTCGGCCAATTTATGGCGCTCTTTGTTCCCCCGCTTCTCGCGGCAACTGTTGTTTTCGAGCCGTCAACGAACCCTGCGGAGATCATTCGAACGGTGAAGCGCGAACGCGCCACGGCGCTCATCGCTGTGCCGCGCATGCTGGACTTGCTGAAATCGGGGCTGGAACGCGATCTGGAAGGCCACGGTCAATCGCCGTGGCTGCACCGCGCACTCGAAAGGGCCAACGGGCGAAAATTCCTTCGCCGCGCCTGGATGTTCCGCCGGATTCATCGCCGCTTTGGCTGGAAATTCTGGGCCTTCATTTCCGGCGGCGCCGCGCTCTCGAATGACACCGAGAGTCTCTTCAAGCGCATGGGCTACGCCGTAGTTCAGGGGTATGGCATGACGGAAACAGCTTCGCTGATCAGCTTGAATCATCCGTTCCGTACGACGGAAGGTTCTGTCGGTAAAATCTTGCCCGGCCGCGAATTCAAGCTTGCCGAAGATGGTGAAATTCTTGTGCGCGGAGAAAACGTCGCGGCGGCCTATTGGAAGAGTGGCGTTCTCCAGCCGTCTGGCGAAGAAGGCTGGCTGCACACCGGCGACTTGGGAGAAGTGGACGCGGAAGGCAATCTGCGTTTCCGCGGACGCAAGAAAAATGTCATCGTGACTGCGGCGGGCCTGAATGTTTATCCCGATGACCTGGAAAACGCGCTGCGCCTGCAATGTGGCGTGCGCGATTGTGTGGTGATTCCGTTTCCTCAGGACGGCAACGCCGAGCCCTGCGCCATTCTCTTGTTGCAAGAATCGAACGAGTCCGCGGCGCGAGCTGCAGTTGACGGAGCCAACGCCTCGCTCGCCGAATACCAGCGCATCCGGCGGTGGCTCCTTTGGCCAGAGACAGATTTTCCGCGGACGGCGACGGGCAAGCCGCGTCTTCCTGCGATCTCTTCCCGCGCGCAAGATCTGCTCAACGGTCAACCTGCGACTCACGCGGGCCCTCTCGCTCCTTCAATGGGCCAAGGCGCAGTTGCGGAACTGTTGGGTATGGTGGGCAGAAGTCAGGAAGCAGCTAGTCGACTCGAACAAGATTTGGACCTCACCTCGCTCGATCGCGTCGAACTGATGAGCGCGCTCGAAGAAAAGTTCCACGTGGAACTAAATGAGACTTCCTTTGCGGAAGCCAAGACCGTGGGCGACGTCGAGCGCCTTCTGCAGCAACCCGCCGATGGATATAACAAGACTGGTTATATTTATCCGCACTGGGCCCAGTGGGAGCCCGTTCGCTGGTTCCGGCTGGCGGTCTACTACTCTCTGGTCTGGCCCGCCACGCAAATTTTGGGACATCCCAGAGTCGTTGGCCGCGAGCATCTCCCCGGCCTTCGCGGGCCCGTGCTCGTCGTCTCCAACCACATTACCCGCCGCGCCGACATCGGATTAATCCTTGCTGCGCTTCCCCTGCGATTCCGCCATCGCTTGGCCACTGCGATGGGCGGCGAAAGCCTGCAAAAGATGCATCGTCCGCCGCGCGACTGGTTTTTTGCAAGACGCTGGGCGCATTGGTTTGGCTATTGGCTGGTCACCGCGCTGTTTAACGTTTTTCCGTTGCCGCAATTCTCTGGCTTTCGCGAAAGCTTTCGCTTCGCCGGTGAGTCCGTGGGCCGCGGCTACAGCGTGCTGATTTTTCCCGAGGGCGAGGTGAACAACTCCGAAGACGGCCGCATGGCGCCGTTTCAATCCGGCATTGGCCTGCTCGCCGAAAATCTTGGCATCCCCATTGTGCCGATGCGCCTCGACGGCGTTTGGCAAATGAAGCGCGAGCGCCGCCGCCTCGCGCACGTCGGTGAAATCACCGTTCGAATCGGCAAGCCTCTGACCTTCGCTTCCGGCACGCCTCCCGACGAAATCGCCCGCCAGCTCGAATGGATCGTCAAATCTCTATAGCCAGCGGGTGCACATCGGCCGTTGTAATGAGCACCGCATCCACGGCATCCAATGGTTAAGAGAGAATATGCAGGATTTCCCAGCCAGCAGGGAATTGGCTCCTGTGGCAAAATAGAAGGTTCAGAGAACACGATTGATGGCACACCGTACGACATTCACGCAAGACCAGCCTGCCAGGACGGCTAAGGCAGTCAAGAAGGCTTCAACCGCCGCGCCAGCAAAGGCCGCGGAAAACCAGGAACGCGAACGCGTTTTCGACGCTTTTCGCCGTTGGGGCTATTTGGAAGCGAACCTCGATCCTCTCGGCATGCTCCAGCCCCTGAAGCACCCTGATCTTGAAGGGCTAACAGGCGAGGCCGCCGAAGAAGCGCGCCGCATCTACTGCGGCACCGTGGGCGCGGACTTCATGCATTTGCCAGAGCCGGATCGGCACCGCTGGATTATTGAGCGCCTCGAAGCGCCTGCCGAAGAAGTCGACCAGCACAAAATTCTCGAGCGCCTGATTCGCGCGGACCTCTTCGAGCAGGTCCTGCAAGCGCGCTATCTCGGCTCGAAGCGATTTTCTTTGGAAGGCGTCACGGCGCTGATTCCCCTGCTTGCCTCGATTCTGGACGCTGCCGCCGAACACGGCGCGGAGTCTTCCATCATGGCCATGAGCCACCGCGGCCGTTTGAACGTAATGGTGCATGCTGCATGCAAGAGTCCGCATGAAGTGGTGGGCGGCTTCGAAGACGTGGATCCCCGCAGCGTCCTGGGCGCGGGCGACGTGAAATATCACGTCGGCGCCACTGGCGCCTATACCACTTCTTCCGGCAAAGAAATCGGTATCCACCTGGTGTCGAATCCAAGCCATCTCGAAGCGGTTGATCCCGTTGCCGTCGGCCGCTCGCGCGCCAAGCAAACCCGTTATGGCTTGCGCGGCGCTTACGTGGACCGCTCTCGCGAAACTCTCAACAAGGTTGTTCCCATTGTGATGCATGGTGACGCCGCTTTCGCCGGGCAGGGCATTTGGGCGGAAACGCTGAACTTCGCCGACCTGCGCGCCTACACCGTCGGTGGCACGGTCCACATCATCGTGAACAATCTGATTGGCTTCACCACGCCGCCGCGCCAGGAACATTCCGCCCGCTTCGCTGCCGACATCGCCAA
>QHYL01000048.1 GCA_003224105.1 Acidobacteriota bacterium
AAGACATGTCGGCAACGAGCGGGACGTTGCCCGTATCCGGCATTGTGGTCCACTGCGTGCCTTCGATCGTGTTGTTCGTGCAGAGATAAACATAGGAGGCATCCGCCGAAAACTTGATTTCGCCAGGCTGCGGCAAACGCGCGAATTTCTCTGACTCGGTTGAAGCGGCGATGTGGTGCGGGAAACCCTTTTTGAGTTCGCCGATGGCCTTGGCAGTCCATGCGCCCGTGTGCAGCACATCCACAGGCTTTCCGGGCATGCAAAGATTCATGGGAACCATGCTGAACTGGAGGCTGCCACCACCCTGCAGGAAGATCACAGCGTAGTCGTCGGGGATGGCGAGGAGGCTGCGGAGTTTTTGCTCGGCGGTGGCGTTAATGCTCTCGTATTCGGGCGAGCGGTGGCTCATTTCCATGACGGACATGCCGCTGCCTCGCCAATCGAGGAGTTCTTCGCGAATGCGCTCGAGTACGGGAAGAGGCAGGGCTGCGGGGCCGGCATTGAAATTGAAAACACGTTTGGTGGAAGGAACAGAAGCGGTCGTCGAACTCACGGTAACTTGATCCTCTCGAATAGATTGGCGCCGCGCCCCGGGCCTTGGGATTGCCTCAGGGCCGAATCGCGCAGCGCTCTTAGCCCTTCAGAATAGCAGAAGCCGGTGGGCCCACTGCATCGGGCGATTCCCTCAATGAGTCCACGGACAGGTTCCGGACTTCTAAGCTGGGCTTACGGAAACGGGACGATAAAACGTCAGGATTGCTCCACAAGAGCGAATTCGACGCGCTTGCGCATGGGGTCAATGCGATCTGCGCGGACGCGCACGCGATCGCCGAGGTGCCATTCGAGCGGGCGCGGTCTTGAACCGCGGCCAACATTCTTGGCATGGCGGGAGTTTCCTCCGCTGCGCATAGTGGTGGAATGTCGATCGCGGGATGAATCCGCGTCGGAGGAAGAAGAAACACGCGTCTGAAGACCCGCCACTACAACTCCGGAACCCGAGCGGCGGGGTGAACTCGCCGCTGCACGGGAGCCTGCGAGAGCAACCATGGCGTGGTCGCGCTCGCGGTAGATACAACGGGCGCTGGCCGCTTCTTCGAGCGCGGCGATTGGCAGCAGTCCTTCCACAAAAACTTCGAAGAGCTCGACGAAGCAGCCGAACTTCTGAATCGAGACGATCAGTCCTTCGTATTCCTCGCCGAGGTGCTCTTCCATGAACTGCGCGGTCTTCCAATCCATGAGTTCGCGTTCGGCGCCGTCGGCTCTGCGCTCGGCTTCAGAGGTTTCGGCAGCGATTTCTTCGAGGCTTCCATGAGAATACGGTGCGGCTTCCGAGCCGCGCGGCGTGGGCGGCAGCGCCCTTGAAGAAGGTGGAGCTCCCGATGGTTGCGCAAGCGCCCATTTCAAAATGCGGTGGACGATGAGGTCCGGATATCGGCGGATGGGCGAAGTGAAATGGGTGTATTCGTCGAAGCCCAACGCGAAATGGCCCAGAGAATCAGCGGCGTAGCGCGCCTGCTTGAGCGAACGCAGCATGAGGTAGGAAAGGATGCGCTCTTCGGGCTTGCCAATCACCTTTCGAATGAGCCGCTGGTAATGCTGTGGCGTGATGCGCAATTCGCCGCCTGGAAGTGCAACGCGCATTGGGCGCTCGCGGCCTTTGCCGTAGGAATCCGGGCGGCCAGCTTTCGCGGGCGCAGGAGCGCGTCCGTGTCGCACGGCGATTTCGCGCTGATGCAAATCCTCGACGCCGAGCGAATAGCCGAAAGCGCGCGCCAGCTCTTCGAATTCGAGGACTTTGCGGGCGTCCGGCTTTTCGTGCACACGATGGAGCGACTCGATGCCGCGTTTCAAGAGGTAGCCGGCCACCGCACGGTTCGCAGCCAACATGAACTCTTCGATCAGGCGGTGCGCGATGTTGCGTTCGCCCCGCGTGATGTTAGTCATGCGCTGCTTCTCGTCGAATTCAATGACGCGTTCGGGCAAATCGAAGTCAATCGAGCCGTGTTCGTTGCGTCGCGCGTTGAGGAGCAGCGCCAGCTCTTTCATGTCGCGGAAATGATTGGCGAGCGAGGCATATCGCTTGCTCATTTCGGCGTCACCTTCGAGAACCTTGTTCACGTTGGTGTAGGTCATGCGCTCCGCAGAGCGGATGACGCCGGAAGTCGCGCGCGCAGATTGCTGGCGGCCAGTGGCGTCGAAGTCCATGAGCACGCTCATGACCAGGCGATCTTCGCGGGGCTTCAACGAGCACATGCCATTGGAAAGCGCTTCGGGGAGCATGGGGACGGCGCGATCGGGAAAGTAGACGGAAGTGCCGCGAAGGCGCGCCTCGTTGTCGAGGGCGCTGGCAGTTCGAACGTAATGCGCGACATCGGCGATGTGCACCTGGAGATGCCAGTGGCCGTTGGTGCGGCGCTCAACGTAAACAGCATCATCGAAATCGCGCGCGGTTTCTCCATCGATGGTAACGATCGGCAAACGGCGAAAATCTTCGCGTCCTGCACGCTCGGAATCGCCGACAGGCGTGGCGCGCTGCTCCGCCTCCTGCAACACCTCGGCCGAGAAAGAGTGCGGCAAATGGTGCTTGCGGATGATGATTTCGGTGTCTACACCGAGTTCGCCCGGGCGGCCCAGGATTTCGATGACGCGGCCCGTGGGAGCGGCGCCGCCCCTCGGATAGCGAGTCAACTCGACGTTGACGACGGCGCCGTCGAGCTCCGCAAGACGCGGAATGCGCCGGCCGCGGAGGCTGCGTTCATCGACCCCGCTGAACCCGAGTTTCTTGGCGAGGCCTGGCGTCAGTTCATGCCCTGGGGGAATTTCCACCTCGTGCTGCACACGAGTGTCGTAAGGCAACACGACGTTTCCGCGCGCGCCATAGCGAAACAAACCAACGAGGGTGGGATGCGCGCGGTCCAGGATTCGCAGGATGCGGCCCTCGGCGCGCTGCGCGCCCGCTACACCGCCGCGCCGCTGAATCTTCACCAGGACGTGGTCTCCGTGCATGGCGTCCTCGATGGCGTCTCGTCCGATGTACACATCGCCATCGAGCTGGGGTATAGGGATTTCTGGCACTACAAAACCATAGCCGTCGGGATGGAGGATCAGCCGGCCCTTGAGTTCATCTCGATTGACCGGAATCGTTTGCAGGCTCTGAGGAGGAGCTGAGGGTCGAGATGACTGCTGTTCGCGGGGTTCCCGGTGGGACTTGCGCCCCGGCAACCGATAGCGACCGCCGGGGAGTTCTTCTATGGCACGGCGCTTTTTGAGTCTGGCGAGCATTTTGTAGAGGGGACGCTGGTCGGACTTTTTGATATGCAGGCCCCTGGCGATGTCGGTCGTGGAGGCAGGGTCGCTTCTAAGTTGTAGAAAACGCAGTATGTTATCCGGGTTGAGATTGGAAGCGCTAGTCATGAGGTTGGCGCCATCCTGTGAGGCGCAAAATTTCCACCCGGAGATTGTAGATACTTTTTTGGTCCGACCGGAACTTTTTTCTGAGTTTCGGGATTATATGAGTAGGCCAACACACGAACCGGCTAGTCGCCCTCCGTCAGACTAGCTGGATTCCCCGAGAGGGGAAAAGAAGGAGGCGGGAAGACCTGGCCCGCCTCCTTCTTCATTTTAGTCAGAGCAGACTAGTCTGGCCTGACTAGTCCAATTCAGTCGTATTTTGACAAGCACACGAGCTGCCCTTCCTCCGAGCTCATCCCTTTACGCAAACCACTTGGTGAAGTGTGTGAACGACATCGACCAGATCGCTCTGCGCCGCCATGACCGCTTCAATCTGCTTGTAGGCCGCGGGCGTTTCGTCGATGACGTCGGCGTCCTTGCGGCATTCCACGCCTTCGGTCATGCGCCTGTGATCTTCGATGGTGAAACGGCGCTTTGCTTCCGCGCGGGACATGGCGCGGCCCGCTCCGTGGCTGCAGCTCATGAAGCTTTCCGGGTTGCCTTTGCCGCGAACGATGTACGAGCGCGCTCCCATGCTGCCGGGAATAATGCCCATGTCGCCTTCGCGGGCGCGGACTGCGCCTTTACGGGTCACGAGAATGTTCTGGTTGTAGTGGCTTTCGCGAGCCACGTAGTTGTGGTGGCAATTGATGGCCTTCAACTCGGCGACAAACGGACGCACTTCCCCGGAAGTGCGCACGGCGTTGACGATCTGCTCCATCATCAGTTCGCGGTTGAAACGAGCGAAGTCCTGCGCCCATTCCACGGCCTCGACGTAATCGTCAAAATGCTCCGTGCCCTCCGAGAAATAAGCCAGGTCTTTGTCGGGCAGGTTGATGAAAAACTTCTGCATGTCTTTGCGCGCCAGCTCGATGAAATAGCTTCCCATGCGATTGCCGACGCCGCGCGAACCACTGTGGAGCATGAACCAGACATTGTCCGCTTCATCGAGACAAACTTCGATGAAGTGATTGCCGGTTCCCAGCGTGCCGAGATGGTTTGCGTGGTTCCCGCGATCCAGCTTCGGATGCTTTTCAAGAATGGCGTCGTAGCGCGGCTTCAGGCTCTGCCAGACTTCAGCATTGCGCGCGGGAATCTGCTGCCACCCGCCCACATCGCCTTTGCCGCCGTGATTCGTGCGTCCGTGCGGCACGGCTTTTTCAATGGCGCTGCGAATGGGCTTCAGGTTGTCAGGGAGATCGCGGGCGTTCAGGTCCGTCTGTACGGCCATCATGCCGCAGCCAATGTCCACGCCAACGGCGGCGGGAATAATTGCGCCCTTGGTGGGGATGACACTGCCCACGGTAGCGCCGATGCCCCAGTGCACGTCGGGCATGGCCGCGACCCACTTAAAAATGAAGGGAAGCTGAGCGACGTTGAGAAGCTGGGCGCGGGCCTGGTCCTCGAGGGGCACGCCCTTGGTCCACGCCTTGATGGGCACGCCTTTTTCGGTCGCGATGACGTTGTAGCTCTTATCTCCTCCCATGGCGGGCTCCGGAATCTCTTATCGCGGGACAGAGCTGAGAAAAGGATAGTGGCTCGCTGCGGCCATAAAGAAGAGCATCGGAAATGAGAGCCAGAAGGAAGTGCGCGCGGTCAGGTAATTCCAGCGCATCAGGCGTTCGGCCTCCGGAGGCATGGGCGTTCCCTGTTCGGAGCTTGCGCGGCTCCAGGCAATCAATCGCTTCTGAACGCGCCACACAACTCCCCACGTATTCAATAACATGATTAGACCGAGCCCGCCGCCAACACTGATGGCTAAGTGCGGATTGGAAACAGCCGGTCCGCCATTTAGCGCGAGAATCAGCCAGGACGCCGCGACTACTACAACGGCAACTCCAATGGAGCGAACCCAGGGGCTATCCAGGGTTCCTTTTGCCGGCAGTTGCAGCGCATAAATGAACGCGTAAGCCACCAGCCACACCAGGAACCACCAGCCAAACCATTTACCAACCAGCGAAGGATCTCCGGCATTTCTTGCATCCGCGCCGAGATGGATCGAGTGGTTCCCGCGATCCAGCTTCGGATGCTTTTCAAGAATGGCGTCGTAGCGCGGCTTCAGGCTCTGCCAGACTTCAGCATTGCGCGCGGGAATCTGCTGCCACCCGCCCACATCGCCTTTGCCGCCGTGATTCGTGCGTCCGTGCGGCACGGCTTTTTCAATGGCGCTGCGAATGGGCTTCAGGTTGTCAGGGAGATCGCGGGCGTTCAGGTCCGTCTGTACGGCCATCATGCCGCAGCCAATGTCCACGCCAACGGCGGCGGGAATAATTGCGCCCTTGGTGGGGATGACACTGCCCACGGTAGCGCCGATGCCCCAGTGCACGTCGGGCATGGCCGCGACCCACTTAAAAATGAAGGGAAGCTGAGCGACGTTGAGAAGCTGGGCGCGGGCCTGGTCCTCGAGGGGCACGCCCTTGGTCCACGCCTTGATGGGCACGCCTTTTTCGGTCGCGATGACGTTGTAGCTCTTATCTCCTCCCATGGCGGGCTCCGGAATCTCTTATCGCGGGACAGAGCTGAGAAAAGGATAGTGGCTCGCTGCGGCCATAAAGAAGAGCATCGGAAATGAGAGCCAGAAGGACGTGCGCGCGGTCAGGTAATTCCAGCGCATCAGGCGTTCGGCTTCCGGAGGCATGGGCGTTCCCTGTTCGGAGCTTGCGCGGCTCCAGGCAATCAATCGCTTCTGAACGCGCCACACAACTCCCCACGTATTCAATAACATGATTAGACCGAGCCCGCCGCCAACACTGATGGCTAAGTGCGGATTGGAAACAGCCGGTCCGCCATTTAGCGCGAGAATCAGCCAGGACGCCGCGACTACTACAACGGCAACTCCAATGGAGCGAACCCAGGGGCTATCCAGGGTTCCTTTTGCCGGCAGTTGCAGCGCATAAATGAACGCGTAAGCCACCAGCCACACCAGGAACCACCAGCCAAACCATTTACCAACCAGCGAAGGATCTCCGGCATTTCTTGCATCCGCGCCGAGATGGATCGAGTAGTAGCGCAACCCCACAAACACCGTCACCAACGCCGACCACCGGAACCAGTTCATCGCGCCGGGCATCAGCTCGGGATAAACCTGGATTTTCAGCTTGGGATCGCACCGCTTCATCGCCGGAGTAAGCACCAAATTGAAAAAGTAGAGCAGGCCGATCCAGATAATCCCGAAAATGATGTGCAGCCATCGCAGCACGATCATTTCATTAGCCTGCGCCCCTGCAGGGAATGAAAAGTGCGGCTGCCACTCCGGGAAAGCCAGCAAAAGGGAATGCGCAAGCATGACGACCTCGAAAATTACTTGTCAAAACTCTGCGCAAACAAGGTAGCGGATTCTGCGTCGAAAGGCCAACGAAGTCCATTGAAAGCTGGAAGATGTTGGTGCCCGAGAGAGGACTCGAACCTCCACGACCTTGCGATCACTAGCTCCTGAAGCTAGCGCGTCTGCCAGTTCCGCCACTCGGGCACGAGTGAAAAAAAGTTGGCTCCGAGAGGAGCCAACCCTACGAGGCATTTTCAATTTTGCCCGCGGGCTTCTCCTTTGTCAACGCGAGGGGCGGCGCAAGAGGCAGAAGCAAGGAGTTTACATTGGGACAACCTGCCTCAGAGGTGACTTCGGGTGAATGATTCTTGGTAATAGTTAACCCTAGAAATTTCAATTCTCGGTGCTATACTCCCCGGCTAGAAACAGCATTAGCCCCTTGCCGGCTGCAGGGGCGGTCGGCACCGTGGGCCGGTTCCATCGGGAGGTCGCCATGGAAAACACCGTTACACCATCAGTTTTTTATCTTCTGATTGTCTGGGGTATCGTTACTTCCGTGTTTATTATCCTGCTGATCTGGCGCGGCGTCTTATCCAGCCACGAGGACGATCAGATCTTCCTCGACGCGGCGGAAGAACACATGGCCAGAGAACAGCGCGAACTGGTCGCCAAGATC
>QHYL01000050.1 GCA_003224105.1 Acidobacteriota bacterium
CGTGCAAACCGAAATTGCCTCCGCAGAGACTTTCCGCGTGCCACAAATCAAACTCCTGCATGCCCGCAATGAGCGTTAGGAGGCAGGGAGAGCATTTGCTATTCTCGGCGGACTGATGACCACATCCGACAAATCAAAGAGTCCCGGGCTCGAGCGCAGCCTGGGCCTGAAAGAGGCCGTCGCGCTGAACATGATCGAAATCGTGGGCATTGGGCCGTTCGTGGTCAGCTCGCTGGTGATTCGCGCGATGGGTGGGCCGCAAGCGATGATCGCGTGGCTGGCTGGCGCGTTGTTGGCTACGCTGGATGGGTTCGTTTGGTCAGAACTGGGCGCGGCGATGCCCAGAGCCGGCGGCACGTATGTTTTCCTGCGAGAAGCTTATGGTCCGGAGAAGTGGGGCCGGTTGTTGTCGTTTTTGTTTGTGTGGCAGACGTTTCTGCACGTGCCACTTTCCGTCGCGTCAGCCTCCATCGGATTCGCAAACTATGCGGAGTATCTTCATCCCCTCACAACTCTCGAACATAAAGCAATTTCCGGCGGACTGGTTCTCTTCCTGATGTTTCTCCTCTACCGGCGAATTGGAACGATCGGGAAAATCTCCGTTCTTCTGTGGGTGGGTGTGATTGGCACGATGCTTTGGCTGATTTGGGGAGGAGTGAGGAATTTCAATTCGAAACTTGCTTTCGACTTTCCGCCCGGAGCTTTTGACTTTTCCGTGGTGTGGTTCGCGGGGCTCGGGTCCGCCATGATCAGCACGATTTATAGCTACTGGGGTTACTACAACATCTGTCATCTGGGGGGAGAGATTCGCGACCCGGAGAAGAACATTCCGCGCGGGATTTTTCTCTCGGTAGTAGGAATTGCGGTTCTTTATCTGGCGATGCAGACGAGCATCCTGGGTGTCGTGCCCTGGCGGGAAGCGCAGGAATCCAGGTTCCTAGCCAGTCTCTTTGTCGAGAAGCTGTACGGCCCGATGGCCGCAAACGTTGCGACCGTCATGATTTTATGGGTGGCGCTGGCCTCCGTTTTTTCGGTTTTGCTTGGAGCTTCGCGGGTTCCTTACTCGGCCGCCCTGGACAACAACTTTTTCCCCATCTTTGCCCGGCTGCACCCGACCAAGCGGTTTCCTCACGTTTCTCTACTGGTTCTGGGCGGTCTGGCTCTTTTGTTCAGCGTGATTTTGAACTTGCAAACCGCTATCGTAGGAATTCTGGCCGTGAGGCTCATTGTGCAATTTGTCGGCCAGGCCGTGGGAGTGATGCTTCTTCGGAGGCGGTGGAGTTCGGATAAATTTCCATTCAAGATGTGGCTTTACCCGGTGCCCGCGGTGCTGACGATGCTCGGCTGGCTTTGGCTCTTTTGGAGAACCGGTGCGGCACGGAAGTGGGGACTCCTGCAAATTGCCCTCGGAGTTGTGGCGTTTTTGGTCTGGACCTGGGAGAAGAAGCAATGGCCTTTTGCAAGGTCACAGTCGACAATTGACAGCCGACAGCCGGAAATTCCAAGCTGAACGTTTTGGGGGAAGCGTGAATTTGTTGTTCAGGCGATTCGCGGTCATTTTCCTGGGAGGCGCGGTTACTGCAACGTTCCCGAGCCTTATGAAAGCGCAATTCCCGCCGGCGCCGGGGACCGGGCCGGGCTTGCCGGAGACGGTTGAGGCGATCGAGCGCGCGCGCGTCACCACGCGAATCCTGTACGTCACGGCGCATCCGGATGATGAGTCCAGTTCGGTGCTGACGTATCTGGCCCGCGGACTCCACGCGGATGTTGCGTTGCTGTCGCTGACGCGCGGCGAGGGAGGGCAAAACGATCTTGGCCCGGAGCAAGCCCCGCAACTGGGAGTGATTCGCACGCAGGAATTGCTGGCGGCCACCCGCGGCTATGGGGTGAAACTCTATTTCACGCGCGCCAAGGATTTTGGCTTCTCGAAGACGCCGGAAGAAACCGAGAAGGTGTGGGGCGAACAGGTTCTTGAAGACATGGTGCGCGTGATCCGATCGTTTCGCCCTAATGTGGTCATCAATAACTGGGGCGGGGTGCACAGCGGTCACGGACACCATCAGGCGGCAGGGCTGCTGACACCGAAGGCGGTTCAGTTGGCGGCAGATCCTTCATTCCAGTTGCATGGACCGGCATCCGAGAGAAAGGATCTGGCGCCGTGGGGCGATCGAAAACCAGTAGTGGTTCTGGATCTCGACCGCGGTGAAAAGCCCCAGGGTTACTTGCTCCCACTGGATGAGATATCACCGCTTTATGGAAAGACTTGGCGCGAGATTGGGCTTGATGCCTTTGCGAATCACCGTTCGCAAGGAATAGCCGTGTTCCTGGGTTCCCCTTTCCTGCGGCGTCCTATAGCCCTCAAGCGCGAGGATGGCGGCGAGCTGAATCCGGCCATTCTTGCGCAGCCGCTCGGTCCCCTGGATGAGGATTACGAAGAGGCGAACATGGGCGTGGATCCGCTGATGCGAGCGGTTGACTCGGCTCTGGTGGAGGCGCGGGACGCCGCTTTGCGCCTGGACTGGAAAACAGCGACAAGCTCTTTGGCGGAGGCCGGCAGGAAGTTGAACGACGTGCCGAAGCCAAGTCCCGGGCAGAATAACCCGGAGCCGCTGCTGTCCCTGGCGCGAAGCACGGCGCGCAAGAGAGAAAAGATCGAAGATGCACTGGAGCTTGCGGCAGGGTTGCGCGTCGAGGCGACTGCAGACCGAAGCGAAATTGTTCCCGGAGAAACCTTCACTGTGCGAGTGGAATTGCGCCACCGCGAAGGCATTTCAGGCGACTTTAAAAAACCGGCGCTGCGGCTGCCGCCGGAATGGAGCATTTCCAAGGAAGAGACGGATTCGCCGAGTGTGATTCGCTTCACTGTCCAAACGGGACAAAAGCCGCCGCGCACGGGCGATGGGCCGATGGCGGCACTTCTGCCGGAGCCGCCACCACTTATGACGGCGAGTGAGGAGGCCGTGATTGACGGCTATTCGTTCGCGGTCACTTCGCCGGTAACGAGTGTTCGATCCACCTCCACACGAGTGGACCGCACGAGCCCGCAGGTGGTTCCCGCTTACACGCTCGGGGTGGAACCGAAACAAGACCTGGAGAATCTGACAAAGCCAAGAAAACCATTTGATGTTCTGTTGCGCGTGCACTCGTATGCGACAGAGCCCGGTCAGGTGCGCGCCGGACTCATGGTTCCCAAAGGATGGAAGGCGAGCGCTCCGGCAGCGCTGAAATTCAGCGGGACGGGTGACCGCTACGCGCGGGTAACAGTAACGCCGCCGCAAAAACTAGCGGCGGGACGCTACAGAATTACGGCCTACGCGGAGCGAGCGACGGAGCACTCGCGCAGCGCAAAGGGAGAGAAGTTCACGCAATCGCTGGAGCCGCTGCCCAGTCTTCCGACGGAGCTTTGGAGCGAGTCTGCGCAATGTTCGGTGCACGCGTTTGGCGTGGTGGTACCGCAAGGTCTTCGCGTGGGTTACGTCACCGCCGAGGGTGAGCCGATACCTGATGCACTGCGGCGTCTGGGCATCCAGGTGGACATGCTGGATGCAAAAGAGCTGGCTTTTGGTGATTTGTCCCGCTTCCGCGCCATCGTTGTGGGTGTAAGAGCTTACGAATTGCGCCCTGAGCTGCCCGGCGCGAATCAGCGGCTACTGGATTACGTCTCGAACGGCGGAACGCTGGTCGTACAGTACAACCGCGATTTCGTTTGGGACAAGCTGGAGCCGGCTCCGTATCCGGCTCTGATTTCGCCGCCGCTCCCACCCGCAAAGGAAGGCGCGGCGCCAGCGCCAAGGCCGCTTCCGCGCATCACGGACGAAAATTCTCCCGTGAAGTTTCTGAAACCCAACGATCCTCTGCTCAATACGCCGAATAAAATCACGCAGGAGGACTTCAAGGGCTGGGTGCAGGAGCGCGGGCTCTATTTCTGGACGCAATTCGACGCGAAGTACACGCCGCTCCTGGCGATGCACGATCCCGGCGAACCGGATCTCAATGGCGGACTGGTTTACGGACACTACGGCAAAGGAACTTGCATTTACACGGGTCTGGCGTTCTTCCGGCAATTGCCTGATGGAGTTCCGGGCGCCAACCGGCTGTTTGTCAACCTGCTCAGCGCGTCGCGGGCGAAGTAATCAACGCAACACAACAACATCGCACAGACGCCCGTTGAAACGCAGCGTGCTATTCTCATGGCCCAGAGGGGCCAAACAAGAATGAAAAAACAGTTCGGAATGGGTCATCGCTTTGAAGTGTGGTGCAGGACGTTGGTGTTTCTGTTGGCGGCGGGATTCCTGGTGGCAAACATTTCTCCAGCATCGCAAAAAGACAAGAAAAAGAAAAAAGACGAGGGCGACAGCTCGAAGACGACACTCCTAAGCGATGAACAGCAGATTGATTTCATGTTGTCCGAGATGATGGGGGCATGGCAGGTGGGTGATGTCGAAAAACTACACTCCACCTACGCTGATGAGGTCTCGCTGGTGAGCGGTTCCTGGGCGCCGCCCGTCATGGGCTGGGCAAATTACCTCGCTATTTACCAGCAGCAGCGAGCGCGTGTGCAGCGCGTCCGAATGGATCGAACGAATACTTACATCAAAGTGAAGGGCGACGTTGCCTGGGCGTGCTATCAGTGGAATTTCACGGCTACGATGGATGGGCAACCAATGCAATCACAGGGGCAGACCACGGTGGTGATGGAGAAAAGGAACAGTCACTGGCTTATCGTGCACAACCATACTTCACTCACGCCGCCCGCTTCCGGGACCACGACTACGCCCCAGCAAGCACCGGCCAAGCCACTCGGGCTCTAGCAGCCCATTCGGCGGCGAAAACTCAGCCGAGAAAAGCTTCAGAAGTGCCTGAGGCCCTCGTAAATCCACAGCCCCCCCGCGAGCAGGAGAAGCACGCCCGAGAGGATGCCAGTAATCAACAGAGGACGGGACAGCGTATTGATTCTGGCGACCAGTTCGCGCTGTTCTCTGGCCATGTGTTCTTCCGCCGCGTCGAGGAAGATCTGATCGTCCTCGTGGCTGGATAAGACGCCGCGCCAGGTCAGCAGGATAATAAACACGGAAGTAACGATACCCCAGACAATCAGAAGATAAAAAACTGATGGTGTAACGGTGTTTTCCATGGCGACCTCCCGATGGAACCGGCCCACGGTGCCGACCGCCCCTGCAGCCGGCAAGGGGCTAATGCTGTTTCTAGCCGGGGAGTATAGCACCGAGAATTGAAATTTCTAGGGTTAACTGTCGCAAAGAGTCATTTACCCTTAGTCGCCCCGGAGATAGGTTGTCCCGATGCAAACTCCTTGCTTCTGCCTCTTGCGCCGCCCCTCGCGTTGACAAAGAAGAAGCCCGCGGGCAAAATTGAAAATGCCTCGTAGGGTTGGCTCCTCTCGGAGCCAACTTTTTTTCACTCGTGCCCGAGTGGCGGAACTGGCAGACGCGCTAGCTTCAGGAGCTAGTGATCGCAAGGTCGTGGAGGTTCGAGTCCTCTCTCGGGCA
>QHYL01000049.1 GCA_003224105.1 Acidobacteriota bacterium
ACTCGAGATAATGCTGGTCGGCGGGAAGTTTTGAACGCCGGCGGGCATCGCTCATTCCATACTTGAACTCGGCCGCCGTGCACCAGAAGCGCCACCAGAGCGCGTCTGATTGCAACAAATAACCAATGGGATGATCGGGATGCTCTTTTTGCAGTTGCCTGGCGGCTTCCTGAGCGCCATCGAGATCGAAAGAGTAAATCTTTTCGAGAACGGCGGGGGTTTCCGGCGGCAATGAGAGCTGCGTAGCGCGGGCCAGATCGGGCGAAAGCGCTAAGAGAAAAAACACAGCGATGCCAGCGCTGCGAAGAGAAGCCAAAAGAGAAGCCAAGGCAGCAGAGTTTTCCATTCAGGAGCAGTTTCGCACAACGTCAGTTTCTTGCGCAGG
>QHYL01000051.1 GCA_003224105.1 Acidobacteriota bacterium
AACAGCGAGCTGCGGTTCAAGGAAAACCCTGCGTAGACTGCGGCAAGGTAGGAGACAAGATGGTCGCGAATCACAAGACGCCGCTTGTAAAGGAGTACTATAAAACGGGGAAAATAGATACAACAAAGATGCGATCGAAAGACTCAGTGAATAGTCAGTGACCAACC
This sequence comes from Acidobacteriota bacterium, assembly GCA_003224105.1. Lineage (GTDB taxonomy): Bacteria > Acidobacteriota > Terriglobia > Acidiferrales > UBA7541 > Acidiferrum. The sequence continues at coordinate 168 of QHYL01000051.1, forward strand.
TGCTCAGCAAAACAAGGCGCACAGATGTCACAATATTCAAAGGAGATGAAGGCAAAGATCAAACCACCTAAGGGCACTTAGGAGTCTACGAGAATGTCTTGCAAAGAACTCGAAATTCAACAAAGAGAGATTTGTGAACTCTATAAGACCGATTTTGTCCCGTGCGAGGAGTTATCTAAGGTTGGCATCGCCCTAGGTACAATGCGGCTTACACCAATCAACGGTCTTCGGCACGTGCCGGAAGGGGGGACCAATGGTTGGTACATCTGGGGAGGAAAGGAATTGTCTTCCCGCCCAGATTTCTTCGATCCTCTTCACGTTCAACATTTGAGTGATCGATGCCCATTAGTTCTGAGGTATTTGGGTCTGCCGCCGGGGTATCGATTCATACTGGCAGGGGACTATGTTGACGTCTGGTTTGACGTAGCTCTCTTAAACACTAGTACATGAACAAGGGACGGGTGGCCCGGCGGGTGCCCCAGGTTTGGTTTTCAAACCTGGGGCTTCCTCCTCCGGTCTAATTCGTCCTCCCTATCCCACACCACCCAAATGATTATCCGTCGAGGATAATCATCCTGAACGAGCGCAGCACGGTTTGCGTGCCCCGGATGATCCTTCGGGGCGAGCCGATCGAAGATTCCGACCTTGTCGGAAATGGCCTCTCCGCATCCTCTTGCATCTGAACGACTTATTTATCGCTTGACAAACAGTCCAAATGTAGTACAATGGCTTCTGCGATTCGGACACGGCTTTGTCTATAGCCTGCCCCGCAAGCCCCATGCGCCCCCGCCGCGCGGTACTTCTCACCCCTCCCTTCCCGAGTCCTGCCTTCCTCCAGAATGTCGCTAAGTCCTGTATTTGCCACACTTCCGAAAAATCGCCCGTAACTCCAATCATTGCCACAGATCCCAAAACGCGCTCCCGTAAGTCTTGTGTTTGCCACACTTGCGACCCCCTCCCCCGGCCCTTGCCAACAGGGAAACGCCAACGGCTTACCCTGCGCGCTCTTAGGGATTTCATTCTTCTGGAAGTGTTGACTGCTAACTGTCGACTGTTGGCTGGCTTAAGTCCTTTAGAATGCGCAGTTCCAAGCAAACACCGTGTTTTGCCCGGTTTTGGCCGAAGTTGTCCGCGTGTAAGTCCTTTAGAATGCGCAGTTACGAAAAGGAGCCCTGGTAACCCCTTTAGAATGCGCAGTTACGAAAAAAGGTGGGGGGAGGGGCAGCATGCCCGAAAGGCAATTTCACTGGGCTGCGTGATGGCGTTTGGAGGAGCTGCGGATCAGCTGGCGGAAAATGGTGGGAATCTTGTCAAACTCCGCGGACTTATCGAGGAAGTAGTTGGCGCCGGCGGCCATGCACTCGTCGCGGTACTGTTGATAGGGGTAATTCGTGCAGATCAGGACCTGCACGAGCGGGTGCCCCTGGCGAATGGCTTTGAGCACATCCAACCCCGAGCCGCCCGGCATCTGCAAGTCGAGGATGACGGCATCGGGATTGGTCTCCTGAATCGAAAGGATGGCCTCTAGAGCGTTCCCTGATTGCCCCACCACCTCGACGCCGGACACGTCTTTCAACAGGTCCGTCATTCGCTCAACAACGAGCTTGGAGTCATCGGTAATAAAGACACGCATCTTCTTCCTTCTTCGCGAGGACTTCCCCTGCATATATAGAGGATGACAAATTCGGCAGGAAATACATCAGGTGGAAACAGTATTCTTTTGTAGGACAATAGGAAGCAAGGATGAAAGTCGGTGTCTCACAGTTCGCGCCGCTGCGCTCTAGAGCACAGCAATGCGGGCTTTTTTCAATCCACAAGCTGGGACCGCAGGGCAAACCGGATGAGCTCGGCGGTCGTTTTCATTCCCGTTTTCTCCAGGATGCGCGAACGGTAGGTGCTCACGGTTTTCACGCTGAGAGAAAGCTCGTCGGCGATGTCCTTAACCGTCTTGCCGGAGCCGATCATGCGCAGCACCTGAAATTCGCGGTCGGAGAGTAACTCATGAACCGGCGTGTCCGCGCCTCTTCTCAAATCGTAGGCCAGCCGCTCCGCCAGCGTCACGCTGACGTAGCGGCCCCCGGAGAGCACGCGCTGCACAGCCTTCTTCAGCTCCTCCGGCACACTCTCCTTGGTCAGGTAGCCGGAGGCGCCTGCTTTGAGTGCGCGCCGGGCATACTGCTCTTCGGGATACATGCTCAGAAAAAGAACAGGCAGCTTTGGCCGGATGCGCTTCAAGTCACTCAGGATATCGAGCCCGCTTTTTCCGGGCATGCTGATGTCCAGAATGACGATTTCCCAATCGTGCTGGCGCACGCAGGCCAACGCTTCTTCCGCGGTCTTCGCTTCGCCAAAGGTAGTCTTGGGAAAAGCTTCGCCAATGGTCTCTTTGAGCCCCCGGCGAAAAACAGCATGGTCATCTGCTATCAAGACTCTCATCACAAACCTTGCCGGGCCTGGGCTGAAGGTAACAATGGAATTCGCAAAATCATGGTGGTGCCGGAACCGGGAATTCCTTCAATACGGACTTCTCCCTGGAGAAGAAGCGCGCGCTCCTGCATGCCGACGAGGCCAAGAGACTTTTTCGCTTTAGCTTCCTCCGGGTCGAAGCCCTTGCCGTTGTCGTGCACGCGGAAAATAAGCTGGTCCTCTACAATCTCCAGTGTCGCTTCCACGCCCGTGGCCTGCGCGTGCCGCGTCACATTCGTCAGCGACTCCTGGAAAATCCGGAAAATCGCCGTGGACCTTTCGGGATCCAGATTCAACGGCTCTTGCGGCAGAACCAGGTGGCATTTGATTCCTGTGCGTTTTTCGAACTCCTGCCCTTGCCACTCAAGCGCGGCCGCCAGGCCCAGGTCGTCCAGCGTTCTCGGCCGCAAATCGGAGGCAATCCTGCGCAAGGTCACAATCATGTCATCCACCAACCGCATGGAAGATTCGATTTTCGCGCGCAGCTGGGTTTGTCTCCTTGTGATTTTGTGTCCAATCAGAGCCAGATCCATTTTCATGGCCGTGCAAGCCTGGCCGAGCTCGTCATGGATTTCCCGCGCAATCGACGCGCGTTCTTCTTCACGGACGCTCTGGAGACGGGCTGCAAGCGCGCGGAGCTGGTCGAGCGTCTCCTTAAATTGTTCCTCAGCATGCCTGCGTTCCGCAATCTCTACGCGCAACTCTTCGTTGACTCTGGTGAGCACGGCTGCCCGCTGTTCCACGCGCAGCTCTAGAAGCTCTTTGGCGCGCGTCAGCGCTTCTTCTCTTTCGCGGCGTTCCGTCATGTCGCGCGTGAGCTGCGCGTATCCGCGCTGCCCACCTCTCAGCGCAGTGAGAAGGACGTTGGCCCAAAAGCGCGAACCGTCTTTGCGGATTCTCCATCCTTCCTCTTCGGCTTGTCCGGCGCGGCTCGCTTCCGCAAGATTGCTCTCCGGCATTCCGTTCTCCACGTCATCCTTCGGGTAAAAAACCGAGATGTGCTTTCCGACGATTTCTTCCGCCCGGTAGCCCATCAGGCGCGCGGCTCCGGCGTTCCAACTGACCACATTTCCCGAAGGATCGAGATGGAAAATGCCGTACTCCTGCACACCTTGAACGAGCAAGCGAAAACGCTCTTCACTCTCGCGCAAGGCGCGCTCCGAACGCCTTTGGTCCGTGACGTTCTCAAAGACAACGCCAAGAAAGTCATGCGAAAGAGGAAAGACCTGCACGGTGTAAATGCCCTCGCGGATGCGCTCGTCCCCGTAAGTGATTTCCCCCAAATTCCGCGGCTCTTGCGTGCGGACCGCTTCCAGACAAGATTCAGGAAGCGGTGTTTTCAAGAGCTTGGGAAAATCTCCCAGAGTCTTGCCGCGAAAGTCCTCGAGGGTTGCACCCGTAAGTGTTGCGGCCGCTGGATTGATGTCAATGATCTTGAACGTCCTGGGGTCTTTCAGATTCTCCAAATGCAAAACGAGCATCCCCACGGGCATGCCTCTGAGGATTTCGGGAGAGAGCGAAGCAGTGATCTCCGCAGGTTTCTTGATGGCGGATTTTGCGGCGTGGGCTCCCGACCCAGAACTTCGGCGCGTAGGCATAAATTATTCTTCGGGTACCGTCTCCTGTCCATGCCCCGCGAGGCAACCGGGAAATCACCGGAAAGAAAATGCGTGAATCCCGCATTTTCACCTCAGGTCTTTCTTGCAATGCGCTGATTCGGTTTCACGGGAGGGACAGGTGCGAACTGCACTTCTGTAGGACAGCTGGGGACAAAGCTCGATCCTAAGGTCTGACGCTGGAATCATTTGCGTGCCGACATTCACAAAAAGCCTTCCACCTTAATCTTCGGATGTGGGCAAAGTACTGAAAAGCGTATAGGGTCTTTCCCGGGGTGTGCTGGCCTCCCATTCGAGGGAGGCCTGGTTTTCCGGAACCCAGCTTTTCGAACTGCTGCTACCCCAACCCAGCCTCCGAGCCCCCAGTCCAAGTGACCTGCGGTTCATTCGGGCCCACACAAAAACGGTTCAGGAGGTTTTGTGCGCGCTCAAGGTGTGTTTGGCTGGTTAAAGACTGCGAAGTGGGGATTCCGCTGGCTCGAAGGATTGGTTCCGCCAAGGTTGTTCCGGCCGAGAAAGTTGCGATATGCCTATGTCAAGGTAACTCTGGCGGCCCTGCTGGGAGTATTGGGGTGCTCCGCGGACGCCGTAGCGGCCAACACGATCTGGCCGAGCAGTGCAGTGCCAGCCGTGACTGACGTTGGCGCTGATTCGGGTGTGGAACTTGGTGTTTCCTTTAAAGCTGACGTCAACGGCTACATTACCGGCGTTCGGTTTTACAAGAGCGCTGCGAACACGGGAACGCACGTCGGAAATCTTTGGAACAGCACTGGAACGCTTCTGGCCTCCGCTACGTTCACCAGCGAAACCGCTTCGGGCTGGCAGCAGGCAAATTTTGCGAATCCCGTGGCGGTTACTGCCAATACGGTGTATGTCGCCTCTTACCACAGTACAATCGGACACTGGAGCGCGAGTTGGAATTTCTTCGCAAGCTCCGGGGTGGATAATCCACCGCTGCACGCGTTGGCGAACGTTAGCGGTACACCGGACGGGCGCTTTACCTATGGCAGCGGGAGCGCTTTTCCCACCAGCACGAACACCGCCAACTACTGGGTGGATGTGGCTTTCACGCCTGTCTCTACTCCGCCTAGCACGAATGCGAGCACGATCTGGCCGAGCAATGCAGCGCCGGCCGTGGCTGACGTTGGCGCTGATTCGGGCGTGGAACTTGGTGTTTCCTTTAAAGCCGACGTTAACGGCTACATCGCCGGCGTTCGGTTTTACAAGAGCGCTGCGAACACGGGAACGCACGTCGGGAATCTTTGGAGCAGCGCTGGAACGCTTCTGGCCTCCGCTACCTTCACCAACGAAACCGCTTCGGGCTGGCAGCAGGTGAATTTCGCGAATCCCGTGGCGGTTACTGCCAATACGGTGTATGTCGCCTCTTACCACAGCACGATCGGGCACTGGAGCGCGAACTGGAATTTCTTCGCGAGTTCCGGAGTGGACAACGCGCCTCTGCACGCTCTGGCCAACACAAGTGGCACGCCCGATGGGCGCTTCACGTATGGCAGCAGCAGCGCCTTCCCTACCAGCACGAACACAGCAAATT
>QHYL01000286.1 GCA_003224105.1 Acidobacteriota bacterium
ATTTGGTGAGTCGCTCGGGAAAATCAGTGAGGATTTCGGCGGCAACTTCACCTTTATTGCCCCGCGCACGAAGGATGCGCGCCACCAGAAACCATTGTAGAGTGTCAGAGTTCAAAGCAGATTTGAAGATATTGATGCGAATGCGGCGGCGCCGCAAGCCGACGCGGGAACGAAGTTCTCAGTCTTCGAGAATCTCAAGTGTAAACCGCTTCTTTAATTTCATTCCCGCCGCTCCAAGAAGCGTGCGAACCGCTTTGGCTGTGCGCCCCTGGCGGCCAATTACCTTTCCCAAGTCCTCGGGATGCACGCGCAACTCCAGCACGGTCACCTGGGTCCCGTCGACGGATTTCACTTGAACGTCCTCGGGATGGTCCACGAGGGCTCGAGCGATGGATTCGACCAGCTCCTTCATTTGGGCAACTCCGCTTGAGCTAATTTCCAGCGGCAACTTGCTGCGCCCTCCAGAAACGGTCAACGCCTCACTGGCACCATGGGGTAATGAACCATAACCGCCGTGGAACGGCGCCCCGGCCAGGCCGGCACGCGCAATGTTCAGGGAGCTGGGACGTGCGTTTACGCGATCTTCTGCTGACGTAGAAAACTGCGTACTGTATCGCTGGGCTGCGCGCCCAGACCAATCCAATGTTTAATCCGCTCGGCGTCGAGCTTAATCTCCGCTGGCTTTTTCAGCGGATCATAGGTTCCCACCGCTTCCTTGATGCGGCCATCGCGTGGCCGAGTCCTCTCGATCACCACCACGCGGTAAAAGGGCTTCTTCTTCTTGCCAATCCTGGACAAGCGAATCGTGAGCACTAAAGCAATCCTCCTGAGCTTCGACATTGTAGCGTGTATCGGTGCCTTGCAGCAACAAAGTTTCAACGTGGAAGAGTTAATTTACCTCGTATCCGTTCCAAATTGAGGTGCATTAACCAGGGGTTTTGGGTACCTTGACCCAGGGCAAGCCCGGAACGCTATTGGGTCAGAGGGATCCGAAAGCAGCCCATTACTCATTACGATTCCAGGCCGAGTCAAGCGGTTGTCTAACTTGCGGGGAATGAATAGACTAGCGTCAGTTTTTGCGGGGTCACCCTTGCTACCCTCCAGCAAGCTTTCTCGATTCGCCCTCGCAGTCGCGTTCGCGCTTCTCGCGTTGCTGGTTTTGGTTGTGGCACGGGAGGGCCATCACGCGAACAGCCAACTCCTTTCGGATCTCCTGCAATCAGCCATAGTTGCCTCGGCGGCAGCTTGTGCCTTGTGGGTGACGGGACGTTCCACTGGGTACCTCCGGCGACTCTGGTTGTTGTTCACCGTTTCGTTGCTACTCGTGGTTGTTGCCCAGGTGCTTGAAACATACTATGAAGGCCTCGCCCATACGCCCTTCGCGACCCCCTGGCCTTCGGACGTCGGCTTCATCCTGTGGGTGATTCCAGCCCTGATTATGCTGCTACCCCGTCCCGATAAGGAGCACGGGGGCATCGATTGGGAAACGATTCTGGACTTTGCGCAAGTTGGAATCGTAGCCTTGACCGCTTATTTGTATTTCTTCTACCTCACATCCCGGTGGGAATCCGAAGGCCCACAAATGGTTACCAAGGAGATTTGGCTGCAAATATATCGCGACCTGGCGATTGCGGCTGCCTTCCTGTTGCGGTCCCGGGCGAGCGTGTCAGAGCCGGCGAAAGTCTTATTCCGTCGCGTCTCGCTGTTCTTTCTTTTTGCGACCGGTGCTTCCATGACCTATCTGCTCAGTGGGCAAGGGGGTACGGGTCGGGCTAATTGGTATGACGTGGCCTGGTGCGGCCCCTATCTCTTCGTGACGGCATTCGCAACGCAGTGGAAAGCGGAAGTCGATGCTTCGGCGAAGGAACAAGCTGTTCCAGGAAGGGCAGCAATTTTCTCGCGTATGGTGCCCGTTTGCGTACCGCTCCTAGTCTTGTTGATGAGCCGGCGCATCGCGTATGAACAGGCCACTCTTGCCTGGGCAGCCATCACTGCTTCCTTCCTGGTTTCCACCACTCGCTTGATTCTGACCAACGCAAAGCAGCTGCGCGTCGCAGATGCGCTGCGCGTCAGCGAAGAACGTTTCCGGACTCTCGTTCAGGATCTGCACATTGGAATCGTGCTGCTGGGTCCCAATGCAGAGACGCTTTTTGCCAACCGCTCCGTCCTCGAGACCTTTGGGGTGCGAAGTGAGCAGGTCGCCGGCAAGAGTTCGGCCCAGTTTGAAGCTACGGCCATCCGAGAAGACGGGACAGAGATGCCGTTTTCAGAACGTCCTGCGCCGCGTGCGATTGCCACGAAGCAGCCCGTTTACGGAGAAGTTGTAGGCTGGCGTCTCAAAGGTTCCGACGGTGTTGTATGGACACTGGTGGACGCCCTGCCCCAAATTACACAGCAAGGGGAGGTAGCCGACGTAATTCTTTCGATCAGCGACATCACGGAGCGGAAAAAAGCGGAAGAAGCGCTGCAAAGAAGCGAGGAGCGTTTCCGCACGCTTGTCGAAAGTTTGCATGTTGGCGTTGCCCTCATGGGGCCACGAGCCGAGATCCTGTTCGCCAACCAAGCGGCGCTGGAGATTTTTGGACTCTCGCTGGAACAGGTCTTGGGAAAAACATCCGAGGAATTCGGGTTTATAGCGCTTCGCGAAGACGGAACGGAAATCCCGTTTGAAAGGCGCCCGGCTCCGATGGCCTTGGCCACAGGCCAGCCTGTTCGTAACCAAGTGATGGGATGGCGCCGCCCTGGATCAGGGGAAGTGTTGTGGATTCTTGGGGAAGTTGTGCCGTTGTCCACAAAAGATGGCAAACCCGATAGGCTTGTGGCGGCATTCAGCGACATCACGCAGCGCAAGGAGGCGGAAGAATCGCTCCACCAGCTCTCGGCACGTTTGCTTCGTCTTCAGGACGAGGAACGACGCAGATTGGGCCGGGAACTTCACGACAGCCTGGCACAGAGCGTGATGGCGGTGAATTTAGATCTCGCACAAATAACCCGTTCTTCGATGCCGCTGGACAAGAGCGCGCGGCACGCCCTGTCCGAAGCGAGGAAAGTGCTCCGGGAAATGTCGCGCGAGATTCGCACACTTTCCTACCTTTTGCATCCACCAGTGCTCGATGAGTTGGGTCTGGCATCGGCTGTGAAGGAATACGCGAGAGGCCGCGTCCAACTTGAGATCAGGGACCAGGGCCGTGGAATGGCCGCCAAACCCCGGGGAGGTGGCGGCCTTCCAGAGGCTTCTCGCCTAGGTGTCGGTATTCTCGGTATGCGCGAAAGAATGGCGCAACTAGGAGGAACCCTTGAAGTGCAATCCAATGCGTCGGGAACTGCAGTTCACGCTACAATCCCCTTAGTACTCGAGGGTACTCATGGCACCCCTCCGCATCCTCGTGGCTGATGATCACCAGGTTGTGAGGACAGGGCTCCGCACCTTGCTGGAGTCCAAAGCGGGGTGGCGGGTTTGCGCGGAAGCCGCCAATGGGCGTGAAGCGGTAGAAAAGGCCCGTGAGTTGCAACCGGACGTGGCTGTACTGGATATCGGAATGCCCTTGTTGAATGGTATGGAGGCTACACGCCAGATTCGCAAAATATCCCCTGGAACAGAAATCCTCATTTTGACCATGCACGACTCGGAGCATATGATCCAAGGGGTCTTGGATGCGGGGGCACACGGGTACATCCTGAAGGACGACGCGGACAGGAATCTGCTTGCTGCCGTGGAATCTTTGCGCAAGCACAAACCGTATATGTCTTCCCGCGCTTCCGCGGCTGCAGCAACGGTTGAACTGAGCACCGATGGAATAGAACGCCCCGCTCGCCGCTTGACTCCACGTGAGCGCGAAATCGTGCAACTGCTTGCCGAAGGAAAAAGCAACAAAGAGATCGCGACTTACCTCAACATCAGTGTGAAAACAGCGGAAACCCATCGCGCCAACATCATGCTCAAGATGAATTTCCACTCGGTCACGGAATTGGTCCGCTACGCGGTAAAGAACAAAATTATCCAGCCTTAAATTAGCCCAGCGACCGTCCTATACGCGTTCTCGTAGCCGATGATTCGCCAACAGCGCTCGCTTGCATTTGCCGGTACCTGGAGTTCGAAGGATTGTTCGAAATCGTGGGAACAGCCAACGATGGGCTCCGGCTGGTGCAAAAGGCAGGGCGCTTGCGCCCCGACCTGGTGCTCACGGACCTGAGCATGCCACTCCTCAACGGACTCGAAGCGACAGCGGAGCTACGCAGGCTTTTTCCCGAGCTTCGGATTGTTGTGATCACGCAGCTCAGCGGGCTGTCCCTAAGGGAAGAATGCGTGAGGCGCGGAGCTGATGCGCTGGTTGAGAAGAGCCAAATGCCCGAAAGACTTATGGAGGAGGTTGCCAAGCTTTTCCCAAGAGATTCCGCCCTCGAACAAGGGTGACTGCCAGCCAGATTTTATTGACGCAAAGGCAAGTCCTGAGTCCAGCCAGGAGAAGCAAGTCGAAGCTATGCAATCGAAGTGTTATCAAATTCTGCTTATCGGAGAGGATCCTTCTCGAACGCAGACGTACACGCAGATGCTGCAAGAAGCCGAGGACGCCTCTTTTGAAGTAGCGAAGGAAACGAATTGGCAATCAACTCTGGAACGGCTTGCTATGGGTGCGCCTGACTTGCCTTTGCCGGATGCGATTCTCTGGGAGCTTGCTGCCTCCGGTTCCGCCGCCTTGGCACTCCTGAAAGACAGCGCTTCTCCGCTATGGAGCGTTCCCTTTGTGGTCTTGGTTCCTGAGAATCAAAAGCCGCTCGGAGAGCAAATGCTTCAAGCGGGAGCCAACGAATGCCTAGTCATAGAAGCGCTGAACAGAGATTTGCTCCAAAGAGCCCTGCGGTATGCGATTGAGCGCAACCGCTCCGAGAATTCCGTGCGCCAATGGGAGAGGCGCTTTGAGGACTTGTTCGAAAACACCAAGGACATTCTGTTCACCGTGGACTTGGAGGGCAACGTCACCTCGGTCAACAAAGCGGCCGAAGAAATAATGGGCTGGCCGCGGAATGAGGCCTTACAGAAAAACATCAAGTGTCTCGTCGCGCCGGAGCACACCGTGCTGTGCAACGAAGTTATGCGCCGCATCGTCAGCGAAGAGCCTCTGCAGCACTTCGAAATCGCCATGCTGCGGAAGGATGGGCGCAAAGTCCTGCTGGAAGCCAACGCCCGCCTGATCCGTTCAAATGGAAAGAAAGATTACGTGCAGGGGATTGCCCGCGACGTAACGGAGCGGCGCCAATTGGAGAACATGGTTCGCCAATCGCAGAAGCTCGAAGCCATCGGCAGGCTCTCGGGAGGCTTGGCGCACGACTTCAACAACCTGCTCTGCGTCATCAATGGGCACACGGAGCTTTTGACTGAAGCGCTCCAGCCGGACGACCCGGCCGTGCGGAGCGTGACGCAAATTCGAAAGGCTGCGGACAGTGCCGCTGCTTTGACTCGCCAGTTGCTGGCCTTCAGCCGGCGTCAAGTTTTTCACCCACAGATTGTGGATCTCAACGCCATCGTGACGGAAACCGAGAGGCTGCTGGCCAGGCTGATCGACGAGCACATCGAGTTTTACACCGCACTCGACCCCGCGCTGGGCCGCGTCATGGTCGACCCAGTTCAAGTCGAGCAGGTGATCATCAACCTCGTCCTCAATGCCCGGGACGCCATGCCTCAGGGCGGAAAACTCACTATTGAAACCAGCAACCTGGATCTTGAGGAAGACCATCAATTGAAGCTTTCTCAGATTCCCTCTGGCAAATACGTGCTCCTGTCCTTGACAGATACGGGCTGTGGAATGAATGAAGAAACGCAAAACCGGATTTTCGAGCCGTTTTATACCACCAAGGAAATGGGCAAAGGAACCGGGCTGGGGTTGGCAACGGTTTACGGAATCGTGAAACAAAGTGGCGGGTATATCTGGGTCTATAGCGAAGAAGGCCGCGGCACAACATTTAAGGTTTATTTGCCTCGCGTGGCCAGGCCTTTGACCGAGGCCCGCCCAAGCCGGCACATCGAGATCAGTAAAGGGGCAGAAACCATCCTAGTCGTGGAAGACGCTGAGCCCCTTCGTGCGTTGACGAAGGAGTTCTTGGCGGCAAGCGGGTACACGATCCTCGACGCAGCCAATGGAGACGAAGCTCTTCGAATCGCTAAATCCTATGCCGGAACCATCGACCTGCTGCTGACCGACGTGGTCATGCCGCGAATGAGTGGCAAGCCGCTTGTCGAGCAAATGGCGGAAATCCGTCCGCACACGCGTGTGCTGTACATGTCGGGATATCCGAATGACGGCATCGTCCAGGCTGGAATCCTGGCGAACGGAGTAGCGCTTCTCGAAAAGCCGTTCACGCGTGAACTCTTGTCGAAGCGTGTGCGGCAGGCACTGGATGAGGCAGCTCTTGCGACTTGACCTTGGAAGTGGCGCTGAAAGCAAGCGCGCCGCCGAAGAGATTCAGGCTTGCATGTGGATACCCGACAGTCGGGCAGGCAACTAAAAAGGAGAAAAGGAAAAAGGAATGGGCTCAAAGAAAATTCTTCTTGTGGATGACTCCAGCACCGCGCGGCTGGTGACGCGGCTGATCTTCAGCCAGAAACCCAATTACGTGCTGTTGAGCGCAGTAGACGGCAAGGACGCCGTCGAGCGCGCCCATGCCGAGAAACCGGATTTGATTCTTATGGACGTCATGATGCCCCGCATGACCGGACTCGAAGCGTGCCGTATGCTCAAGCAAGACAAAGAAACCAGCAGGATCCCGGTGATCCTTCTGACGACCCGCGGAGAAGAGCAATACGTGCAGGAGGGTTACGAAAGCGGCTGCAGCGATTACCTGACCAAGCCTGTCAATGACACCGAGCTTCTGGACCTTCTGAAAGCTTATCTCGGCGAATGAGGCCTCGCTGCTGAAATGCAGACCTCGAGACATGCTGCGCTACCCTGAGCAGCAGAGGCAGTAGCTTCTCAGGCTACTCATCCTCCACGCGAAAACGTTGTGGACTCTGGCAACCGGTTGCAGGAAAATCTCCGCCATGTTTCCTAAAACACTTAGCCTTATCGCCGTCTCATTCTTTCTCCTTTTGAACGCTTCTCCCTTGACCGCTCAGTCGGCATCCAACGCCGCCGCAGCCGCCGCTCCTCGTCCACCCTATTTGGATCCGAGTCTTCCGGTGGAGCAGCGCGTCAACGACCTGGTTTCTCGCATGACGCTGGAAGAAAAAGCTTCTCAGATGCAGGACGTTGCCCGCGCCATCCCGCGCCTTGGTATTCCCGCCTACAATTGGTGGAACGAGGGCCTGCACGGCGTCGCTCGCTCCGGTCATGCCACTGTTTTCCCGCAAGCCATCGGCCTCGCCGCCACGTGGGACACCGACCTCATTCACCGCATGGCCGACGTCATCTCGACCGAAGCGCGCGCCAAGTACAACGATGCTGTACAACACGGAAATACCGGCCGCTACTACGGCCTCACCTTTTGGTCGCCCAACATCAACATCTTTCGCGATCCGCGCTGGGGCCGCGGCCAGGAAACTTACGGCGAAGATCCTTTCCTCACGAGCCGGATCGGAGTGGCTTTCGTAACCGGTCTGCAGGGCGACGATCCCAAATACTTGAAGGTCGTTTCCACTTCCAAGCACTTTGCCGTTCACAGCGGCCCGGAAACGCTGCGCCATCGCGAAGATGTGCCCGTCTCTCCTCATGATTTTGCGGACACGTACGCTCCCGCGTTTCGCGCCACGGTCATGGAGGGCCACGCCGACTCCGTGATGTGCGCCTACAATTCCGTCCGCGGCGAACCTGCCTGCGCGAATCATTTCCTCTTCGGCACTTTGCGGGACAAGTGGGGCTTCAAGGGCTATGTCGTTTCCGACTGCTGGGCCATCCATGACATCCACCAGGGCCATGGTTTCGTTCTCACGCTTGAACAAGCCGCGGCTTTGTCGGTGAAGGCGGGCACTGACCTGAGCTGCGGCCCCGAATACGCTTCGCTGCCCTTCGCGGTGGAAAACCGCTTGCTCACCGCGGCCGATGTGGACCTGGCGGTGAAGCGTCTCTTCGAAGCACGCTTCCGCCTTGGCATGTTTGATCCACCGGAGTCTGTGCCCTGGTCAAAGCTCACGATCGCAGATAACGATACGGCTACTCATCGCCAGCTGGCTCTCGAGGCGGCGCGCAAATCCATCGTTCTATTGAAGAACGAACACAACACGCTGCCGCTGAAATCTTCGGTCAAAACCATTGCGGTCGTCGGGCCCAATGCCGACTCCTTGCCCGTTCTGCTTGGCAACTATGCCGGCACGCCCTCTGCATACACGACAATTCTCGAGGGCATTCGGAAGCGCTTCCGCGGCGCCAAAATTAACACCGCCATAGGTGCGCCACTCACCGAAACCAGCGGCGTCATCCTTTCTGGCGCTTACCTCCGTACGGGTGGCGCAAATTCGCAATCCGGCCTCAACGCCGAATATTTCGCCAACATCAATTTGTCGGGCGACGCGGCTCTGAAGCGCGTGGATCCCATTGTCAGTTTTGAATGGAACAACGTTTCACCAGGTCCCGGACTTCCCGCGCAAAATTTTTCCGTGCGGTGGACCGGCAAACTCGTTCCGCCGGTGGATGGCGACTACCGTCTTGGCATGGATACCGACGGCGGCTCCCGCATCTTCCTCGATGAAAAGAAAATCATCGATGACTGGGCGCCCCATGGCGAGCGCACCATGACGACGCTCGTTCATCTTCAAGCCGGTCACGCCTATCCGATTCGCATGGAGTACTTTCATCACGGTTGGGAGTCCACTGCGCGCCTTCTCTGGTTACCCCCTAATCTCATTCAGGAAGCCGTCGCCGCCGCGCGCAGCGCTGACGCCGTCATCGCCGTCGTTGGCCTCACGGCTCAGCTGGAAGGCGAAGAATCCGAAAACAGCGATCCCGGCTTTTTCGGCGGCGACCGTCTCGACCTCGATCTCCCCAAACCGCAAGAGCAGCTTCTCGAATCTCTCGCTTCTGCTGGTAAACCGCTCATCGTCGTTCTCACCACCGGCAGCGCTGTTGCGGTCAACTGGGCTCAGGAGCACGCTGCCGCGATCCTCGAGGCCTGGTATCCCGGCGAAGAAGGCGGCACCGCTGTCGCTGACGTCCTTTCCGGCGATTACAATCCCGCCGGCCGTTTGCCGGTCACTTTTTATAAATCCGCCGCCCAGCTTCCGCCTTTCGGCAGCTATAGCATGAACGGCCGCACTTACCGATACTTCACCGAGCAGCCGCTCTATCCATTCGGCTACGGCTTGAGCTTTTCTTCTTTCAACTACTCCGACGCAAAAATTACTCCAGACCAAGTCGGCGCTGGCGCGGCCGTCACGGCTTCCGTACACGTTACGAACTCCAGCCCCGTTGCAGGCGACGAAGTTGTCGAGCTCTATCTCTCGCATCCGGGCATTGACGGCGCACCGATCCGCTCGCTGGCCGGGTTCCAGCGCGTTCACCTCGCTGCCTCCGGTTCGCAAACCGTCACGTTCACTCTTCATGACCGCGAATTGAGTACCGTCGACGACAAAGGCGTTCGCAGCGTCGTCCCCGGCACAGTTGAAGTTTGGATTGGCGGCGGCCAGCCCATTTCTGGCCCCAGCCAGCCTGCCACCAAAGGGGTGTCCGCCAAATTCACCATCACCTCTGGAACCACTCTCGACGAGTAACAACCGCCGCGCGTGCTGTCGACTTGCCTCAAACTTATTATCATCCTGAGGGCATCCAGTGAGGATGCCCGAAGGATCTCAGCCAACGCCCTGGCAGGATGTTGCCGCCCATCTGTCTCAATTACTTCCACTGTTTGC
>QHYL01000287.1 GCA_003224105.1 Acidobacteriota bacterium
CGTTTGACGGCGATTGCGCGGCCGGACGTCGGCGTGGTGACGCGCGTCTCTCCCGCGCATTTGGAGTTTTTTTCTTCGGTGGATGAAATTGCCTTGGCCAAGCGCGAATTGATTGAAGGGCTGAACGGCCGCGGTTCCACAGCGGTATTGAACGCGGACGATCCGCGCGTGGCTGCGTTTGGGCCGTATGCCCCGGGCCGCGTTTTGACTTATGGCATAGAAAAACAAGCGTTTTTTATGGCCGCAGAAATTGAAGACCGCGGCGCTTTGGGATCCGCGTTCGATTACCTGAGCCCCGAAGGCCGCGTCCGGCTGGAGCTGGCGGTTCCCGGACGCCACGCCATTGGCAACGCGCTGGCGGCGTTGACGGCCGCAAGCGTTTGGGGAATCGGCGCGGCGGAAGCGCAAAGCGTTTTCAACACGCTGCGCGCGCCCGCGATGCGTGGAGAACTCTTGCGATTCTCAAATGGGGCGGCGCTGATCAACGACAGCTACAACTCAAGCCCGGCGGCCTTGCAGGCAATGACGGAATTGCTAGCGGCCACGCCGAATTTCCACCGGCGAATTCTGGTTGCAGGCGAGATGCGGGAGCTGGGAACTTCTTCGCCTCAACTGCACCGCGAAGCAGGGCAGTTCGCCGCAAGAACGGGGAAAGTGGACTGGGTCATCGGCGTGGCCGGAGACGCTTCGGAAATTGTGGAGGGCGCGGTGGCCGCAGGGCTGTCTAGTGGACACAGCAAGTTTTTCCAGACGCCGCAGGAAGCCGCCGAATTCCTGGAAACGCTGGTTTCTCCCGGCGATTTGCTGCTGGTGAAAGGTTCGCGTGGGGTGAAGATGGAACAAATTGTCGATGCCCTGATCGCGCGCCACGCTGCCCCCGGAGAGTTTTCGCGTCAGGAGGTCAGGCACTAGGATGCTTTACTACCTCCTCGTCGAAGTTTTGCGGCGCTACTTCAGCCCGCTCAACGTTTTTCGCTACATCACGGTGCGCACGGTTTACGCCAGCCTGACCGCGATGTTCCTGGCGCTGGTCTTTGGTCCGTGGCTGATTCGCAAGCTGCGCGAGCTTCAGATTGGCCAATACATCCGCGAAGAAGGTCCCCAGGCCCATCAGAAAAAAGCGGGAACGCCGACGATGGGTGGCGTGCTCATCGTGTTGTCCACGGCAATTCCGTCGCTGCTCTGGGCCGATCTGACGAATCCCTTCATTTTGATCGCGCTCTTCGCCCTGGCGGGATTTGCGATTATCGGCTTCATTGACGACTACGCCAAAGTCTCCAAGCAGCAGAATCTCGGCCTCACCGCGAAGAAAAAAATCTATTTTCAAGTTGTGGTCAGCCTCGTTGTGGGCGGTTCCCTGCTTGTGCTGCTTACGCGCAACGTCTACTCGACGCAACTAGTGATTCCCTTTGCCAAGCGCATTCATCCGGATCTCGTGATTCATTCTCTGATGAAAACGCCGTACTGGTGGCCCCTGGCCTTTGTCCCGTTTCTCATCTTTGTTTGCCTGGTGATTGTCGGTTCTTCGAACGCCGTGAATCTCACTGACGGTCTGGACGGCCTGGCCATCGGCTGCACCGTCATCGCTGCGGGAGCGCTTACCGTACTCACCTATGTCAGCAGCAACTTTCGCTGGGCGGCGTATCTCGATATCCAATACATTCCAAAAGTCGGGGAGCTTACTGTTTTTTGTGGGGCACTCGTCGGCGCTTCGCTTGGATTCCTGTGGTACAACGCGCATCCGGCGGAACTTTTTATGGGAGACGTCGGGTCGCTGTCGCTTGGAGGAACTCTGGGAACCATCGCCGTCATCATCAAGCAGGAAATTCTCCTGTTTTTTGTGGGCGGGATCTTTGTCGTGGAAGCGCTGTCGGTCATCTTGCAGGTGTTTTCGTTCAAGCTGCGAGGGAAGCGTATTTTTCGCATGGCCCCGATTCATCACCATTTCGAGTTGCTGGGCTGGAGCGAATCCAAGGTGATCGTGCGTTTTTGGATTGCCGCGCTGGTTTTCGCGCTGTTCGCGCTGACGACTTTGAAATTGAGGTAGGAGATCCGGGAACGAAACGAAAATGTCCGCGTCCATCGAGCTTCGGAACAAGCGCGTGCTCGTCGTGGGTCTGGCGAGGACGGGAATCGCCACGGCCCTGTTTTGCGCTGCCCGAGGCGCGCACGTTACCGCAACGGACACGCGAGCGGGAAAAGAGCTTGGCGACCCAGTCGCCGTGCTGCAAAAAGCCGGAGTTGCCCTCGAACTCGGCGGCCACCGCCAGGAGTTGATTCTCGACGCAGACTTAATCATTCCCAGCCCCGGCGTGCCCGCCGACGCGCCTCTTCTGCAATTCGCGCGCTCAAAAGGCGTCACGATCTGGAGCGAGATTGAGCTTGCCTACCGTTTCTTGAAGGGCCGGCTCATCGGTATCACCGGGTCCAACGGGAAAACGACCACGACCTCGCTCATCGAACACATTTTGCGGAGCGCCGGATTCTCCACCATTCTTGCGGGCAACATCGGCACGCCTTTGATCTCTTGCGTAGAAAAATCCAGCGAAAAAACCGTTGCCGTCGCGGAGTTGAGCAGCTTTCAACTCGAGCTGATCGAAAAGCTTCGTCCCAATATCAGCGTGTTCCTGAATCTCACGCCCGATCATCTGGACCGCCATCACACGCTCGAAAGTTACGGCGCTGCCAAAGCGCGAATCTTCCAAAACCAGGGCGAATCCGACAGCGCCGTGTTGAACGCAGATGACCCAGGCACAACGCCGTATGCTCCTGCAAAGCCGCAGGTGTTTTGGTTCAGCCGGAAGCAGCGGGTCGCGCAAGGCGCTTTTGTGAAGGAAAGCGAAATTCTGTTTCGCCGCGAGGGAACCGAGGAAGCCATCCTCAAACTTGCGGACATTCCACTTGCCGGCGCGCACAACGTGGAGAACGTTCTCGCTGCGGTTGCGGCGACGAAGCTAGCGGGTGCGGAATCTGCCGCCATCGCCAAAGGCGTGCGCTCCTTCGCCGGTGTCGAGCATCGCCTCGAGTTCGTCGCAGAAATTGGCGGCGTGCGCTTTTACAACGATTCAAAAGCCACCAACGTGGACGCGACACTGAAAGCCCTCGACGCTTTTCCCGGCCGCATCCTGATTATCCTGGGCGGCAAAGACAAAGGCAGCGACTACACCGTCTTGAAAGCGCCGCTACGCGAAAGAGCCATCTTGGCACTCTTGATTGGCGTTGCGGCGGACAAAATCGAAAAGCAAATCGCCGGCAGCGTGGCCATCGAGCAAGCAGGAACGCTCGAGCGCGCTGTTGAGACCGCAGCCCACGCCGCGCGCGCCGGGGATGTTGTCTTGCTCGCGCCTGCTTGCGCCAGCTTCGACCAATTTCAGAATTACGAGCATCGCGGCCGCGTCTTCAAAGAGTTGGTGCATCAGCTCGAGCGCCAAGCCGCAAGCACGACTTCACGAGGGCGGTGAGCAACGTGCCGAGACGGACCGACAGTGACCGCTGGCTCTTTGGCGTGACGCTTGCCCTTTGCCTCTTTGGCGCCGTGATGATTCTGAGCGCTTCCGCCGTCACCGCGGAACAACTGTACGGTCATTCTTATATTTTCCTCGTGCGGCAGTCGGCCTGGCTTTTGATCGGTCTTCTCGGAATGTTCGTTCTGATGCGCACGGACTATCACAAGCTCCGCCAGCCCGCCGTGATTTACCCCGTGCTTTGCAGCGTTTTGTTGATGCTGGTCTGCGGGTTCTTCCTGGACCGTTCTCACGCCACGCATCGTTGGATTCGTTTTGGCCCGGTGGGAATCCAGCCCTCGGAGCTTGCCAAGCTTGCCGTCATTCTTTACCTGGCGTGGTTCCTGGATCAAAAGCGGCGCGGCAAAGACGCCATGGATTTTCGCAAGGAAGATTTTCTCCACACTATTCTTCCCGCCTTCGCCCCGGTCTTGGTCTGCGCCGGGTTGATCCTCGCGCAGCCCGACCTGGGTACGGCCGTGGACATCCTCCTGTTTGCCACGACGATTCTCTTCGTCGCGGGACTCTCCTGGAAGTGGATCGCCACAGGCCTTGCCGCAGCCGTGCCAGCGCTCTATCTCCTTATCACCCTTGCTCCGTATCGCATGGCGCGATTTCTGTCGTTTTGGGATCCCGGCTCTGACCCGCAGGGCGCTGGCTTTCAGTTGCGGCAGTCGCTCATCGCCGTGGGTTCTGGCGGGCTCACCGGCGTCGGCTTGATGGAAAGCAAACAAAAACTTTTCTACCTGCCCGAGGCGCACACCGATTTCATCTATGCCGTGATTTGCGAAGAACTCGGCTTCTTTGGCGCAGTGCTCGTCATCGCGCTCTTTGTCGTTTACGGAAGACGCGGCCTTCGGGCAGCCTTCGCGGCGCCGGATGCCTTTGGCCGTCTCCTGGCCCTTGGAATAACGACCATGGTTTTGTGGCAGGCGCTGATCAACTTCGCCGTGGTTCTGGGAATGGTGCCCACGAAGGGCATTCCGCTGCCATTCGTCAGTTATGGCGGATCGAGTTTGCTGGTGATGCTGCTGGGCACCGGAGTGCTGCTCAATATTTCGCAGCAGGCCCAGGGCGTGGAAGCTTGAGGGGCGGGCGCGTCACGTGAAACTCCTGATCGCAGGCGGCGGCACAGGCGGGCACGTTTTCCCGGCGCTGGCCATTGCCCGCGAGTGGCTTGCCCGGGGAAAAGAAAGGGAAGTCGTGCTGGTGGGAACCGAGCGCGGAATTGAGATGAAGCTGGTGCCGCAGGCGGGCCTGCCGCTCGAAACTCTGCGCGTCGCCGGGCTCAAAGGCAAAGGCGGGAGCACCTTGTTCAAGAATTTGACGATGTTGCTCCCCGCCATGTTTGACGCGCGCCGGGTGTTGCGCAAGCACAACCCAGTTGCGGCCTTTGGCGTCGGCGGATACGCCGCAGGACCGATGATGCTTGCGACGTGGTTTGGAGGCGTGCCCAACATTATTTTTGAGCCGAACGCCGAACCGGGTCTCACCAACAAGCTTCTCGCGCGTCTGTCGAAGCGCATCGCCACCGGCTATGAAATTTCTGCGCAGGCGTGGGGGGGAAAGGCCGTCGTTACCGGTTGCCCGGTGCGCGCCGAATTCTTTTCCATCCCGCCGCGCAAGCCGTCGAATCCATTGCGGCTGCTCATAACCGGTGGCAGCCAGGGCGCTCTGCCGATCAATCGCGCCTTCGTCGATTCGATGGATCGCCTCGCTAGGCGAAAAAATCAATTGAGCATCGTGCATCAGACCGGCGAGCGTGATTACGACGCGGTCCGTACCGCCTATGCGCGCCACGAAATCCTCGCTGAAGTCCTTCCGTTCATGACCAATATGCCCGAGCGTTTTGCCTGGGCCGACGTCATCGTTTGCCGCGCTGGAGCCATCACGGCCGCGGAAATCGCCGCCGCGGGCCGCGCCGCCATTTTCATCCCCTTCGGGAGAGCCACCG
>QHYL01000288.1 GCA_003224105.1 Acidobacteriota bacterium
TCTGCTGACACCTCCGCTTTCCCTTCTTGAGCTTGCCTGCTTCTTCCGTCAAACTACCTCGTCCGAAAAATCCAAACATCAGGGCTGGCTCCATCTATGATCATCGAATCGAAGGCGCCTACGCGTGTGGACTTCGCCGGTGGCACGCTCGACATCTGGCCGCTTTACCTGTTTCACCCCGGCGCGGTTACGGTCAACGCCGCCATCTCCCTTTACGCTTCCTGCCGCATTGAGACCAACGGTAGCGAGAGCGTTCGTCTCATGTCCCGCGACACGCAACGTGAAGAAACCTTCTCCTCCTTCGCCGCGCTCATGAAGACCAAACGCTATCGCCTTCCCCTCCTTGCCGAAATCACCAAGTTCTTCCGGCCGCAAGGCGGCTTCACGCTGATAACCGATTCCGAAGCCCCCGCGGGCGCCGGCATCGGCGGCTCCAGCGCCATGGCCGTGGCCATTTGCGCCGCGCTGGATCGCTTTACTGGAGCAGGGAAGAGCAAAGAGGATTGGATTCACATCAGCCGCGACGCCGAGGCCATCGTCATCAACGTTCCCACGGGCACCCAGGACCACTACCCGCCCGCTTTTGGCGGCGCCGCCGCCATCGAGCTTCCTCCTGGCGGTGAGCATCGCGTCGAACTGCGCGTCAATCTCGATGAGCTTGAGCGCCGCGTCGTGGTCTGTTACACCGGCAAGCCCCGCCAGCACGGCATCAACAACTGGGAAGTCTTCAAGGCGCAGATTGGCGGCAAAAAAGCGGTGCAACAGGGCCTTGAGCGCATTTCCGAAGTCGCTCAGTGCATGCGCGTGGCCTTCGAAAAACCTGATTGGAAGGACGCGGGGCGTCTGATGCGAGAGGAGTGGTCCTTCCGCAAGCGAAACCTACCCACGATTTCTACGAAAACCATCGACCGCGTTATCGAAAACGCGCGCCGCAATGGCGCTTTTGCGGGAAAGGTCTGCGGTGCTGGCGGTGGCGGATGTGTGGTCCTCCTGATTGAGCCGGAAGCTAGGGACCGCGTCGAAAAGGCTATCGTTGAGGCCGGTGGCGAGGTTTTGCGTACCACCATCGACCGCCAGGGTGTCAACGTCATTTCGCGCTAAGTCCGCGCGAACCGTCCGTGGCCTTTACACGCTGAAACGAAATCTCCCCAAGCCCCGTCCTCCCGTACAGGACTGCCCCCTGACAGGTATAGTTAAGCGGATTGCTTCTTTTCCCCATGCTGGCACCTGTTCAGCCGCCTCGCCGCATCATAGAATAGGGTATGCGGGTCCCCCTGGCTGGCGCCCGCGCATGGTTTGTCGAAGGTATGTCGAACTGGTTTGCCATTCCTCTGGCTTTCTTGCTCTTAGCGGATGCGGACGTCCCCCGCGTCAATAGCCTTCGTCCATCTGAAAAGCCTGCGCTCAACTTTCCCTCGGATGAAGAAATTCCCATTTTCCCAGTCGCGGGAGAACCATCGGAGAGTGCCCAGGCGCAAACAAAGCCCGTGAGTTCGCCCAACCAGCCGCTTTCGGAGACCGCCAAGCTCACCCTGATTCGCTTTGTCTCTGGTGAATTTGCCAAGGCCATCAAAGCCCTGCCCGCTGGCAAAGACGGTTTCAATGTCACCGTCGGCAAGCCGCTCAACACCCAGCTGCTGGACCGCGCCGTCGCCACGCATGGCGCTGCGGTCAATACCGGCGATAACGTGCAGATCACCGGCCTCCAGTTTCGCGGCCGCCAGATTATCGTTGACGTGAATGGCGGTGGCCGCGGCAAGCATCACTGGCGCGATCACCTGCAGATTGGCATGGGTGGTCCTTTTCCCACCATGCAGACCTCGCAGGAAACCGGCCCGCCGGGGTTGCAGCCCGGCATGGGCAGCACCATTTTTCTGGAATGGAACAAGTTCGTTCCAGACATGACCCCGGACGAATTGAAGCAGGTTCTCTCTCCCTTCCTCAATTTTCAGAAAGAGCGGTCTGCCTCCGTCCAATGGATTGACACTTTGCCGCCCGAAATGAAAAAGGCCATTCAGGAACGCCGCCCTGCCGTTGGCATGGATCGTGAAGAGCTCGTGGCCGCCATCGGCAAGCCCGACCACAAGGTCCGCGAGCGCGACTCCGATGGCAACGAGATCGAGGATTGGATCTACGGCCAACCGCCTTCCAAGACCATCTTCGTCCGCTTCCAGGGCGACCACGTCACAAAAATCGAGCAATTCCCGCAATAAAGCAATAGAACGTAACGCTTGCTCACTCAGAAGGGACTAGGATACCCGCATGAATGCTCTCGATTTTAAAGTGTTCTTGGAGCGGGACGAGGATTACGGTGTTTATGTAGTGCGCTGTCCTTCGCTTCAGGGCTGTTATTCGCAGGGGAAAACAGTTGAAGAGGCTCTCGCGAACATTCGCGAGGCCATTGAGCTCACCCTTGAGGATATGAGGAGCCGTGACGAAGCCGTGCCCGACCCCAACAATGTTTTGATCGGCAGCGTTCTCGTGGAGCGATGAGCCAGAAGCTCCCTGTTATTTCGGGAGAGGACCTCATCCGCGCGCTTCAGAAGTTTGGATACGAGATTGCCAGCAAAAGGGAAGCCAAGTCCGCTTGCGCAACGAAACTCAGCCCGCGCGCCTGCCCGTTACAGTTCCCCTTCACAAAGAAATTGCTCGTGGACCCTGAAGAGCATATTGAATGACGCCGGCATCAGCTTTGACGACCTGCTTGCTTCGCTTTAACGCAACGATTCCTTTTTCACTCCCGCGGTTCCACCATCGTCGGCCACTCCAGCACCACAATCCTTCCGTCTGCTTCTCTCTCTAGCGTTGGCGCGTACAATCCCAATTGCTCCCGCCGCCACCAAATGCCATTCGCGCGTTTTTCTTCAGGCGTCGTAAACCAGTATTGCCACAGTACTGCCCGCACCTGCCGCGGCGGCGCTTTTGGAAACGGGTTGCCCGCAAAGAGCAGCAGCACATCCGGCGAGCCGCGCAACAACGCCTGCTCCGTCCGTGGCACGATCGGCTCCTGCCTCCACGTGCTCAGCGAGGCAAACCATAAATTCCAGTCAAACCGCGGCTGGTACGGCGCATAAATTCCAGGCGCCTTCGCCGGGTCTTGCGGCTTGAACCGGAATGGATAAACCCGCCAATTCTGTCCATCGTCCGAGCCTTGAAACTCGATTTCGTAGCGTCCGCGGGTCATCACTTCAAACAATCCATACCGGTTCGCAATGCGAAACGGTTCCAGCGCCGAAACCGGCGTTGTGGGCAGTCCCACCGGCTTCACCATCCACACCATCTGCGCCGTCGTCGCGTAGAAAATCCAAGCCAGCATCACCGCCGTTATGGCCAGCTTCCACGCGGCCGATTGTTTGCTTAGCGCGTTTCGCCAATTCCTTTCGGCGCTCTCCTCGGCCATCGGTCTTGCTTCGTGTTCAACAGGGGATCTGCCTTTCCACCGCTTCGGCAAAAAGTGCTTTAGGATTCCGTCATCCAGCAGCAAAAACCCCAGCGCTAGCACCAAATAATTCAAGAATGTGTAGTTCGCCGAAAGAATGATCCCCATCTGCCATGGCGTCACGATGCAAAAGCACACGATTCGGAACCACCGCGGCAAAAACATCATCCACACCAGCCCCAGTTCCAGCGCCAGCGTTCCAAACGCCGTCGCCGCATGGAACCAGTGCGGCCAATGCTGCATGTACCACCCGATCCAGGTTGGCAGCGGACCGTTTTGGTAGTAGTCATCAAGCGCCGTGAAATTCCTCCACTCCGGATCGCCTCCCATGATTTTCCCCACGCCCGATTCGAAGTAGATGCGAAAGCATTCCCACGCCAGCAAAAACCAGCTCGCTCGCGAAGGTGGGCTCGTCTCGCCCCATCCCGGACGGAATCCTCGTGGCGCATAAAACAGGGAAAGGAAGCCCGCTTCCAGCAACATTCCATCCGATTGGTACGCCGAAAAATCCTGCGCCGCGCTCACAAACGAGAGGAAACACACAAAGCAAATCGCCAGCATTCCGCGCGGCCACAAATTCAAGACCAGCAGCACGGAAGCGATCATCCCCACCCAGCAAATCCCCGTCAGCAGGTGCCGCCCGCTCGAAAACCATAGCAGCGTTGGCGCATACCAGTAGCCCACGCGCCCAAATTGCTCGGCTACGCCGCGCAAATATTCGTTCGCGGGGAGAATGCCTTGCGGCCCGATCAATCCTTTGATTTGAAAAGCCAGCGAGAAAAACGCGGAGTAATAGATCAGTCCCAGCGCGCGCAGAAAAATCCAGCGGGGAAGCAGCCCTTCCGTCTTGCCATGCCCCGGTTGTGACGGGTCTTTAGACCCATACCTGCCGTGCCCTTGTAGTGGCGGGTCTTTAGACCCGTTCTTTGTTTTTCGTCCCCGTAGTGGCGGGTCTTCAGACCCGTACGCGCCCGGTTCGGACGCAAACAGCCAGCGCACCACCCACGCCGGTGACCAGTCCCTCATCGTGCGCCATTATAGTCCTCAGCCGTAGCGGCTGGTCCGTTGACCTGTGATTTCCTTGACTCGACCGCGCTTTCGCAGGTGAAGTATGATTCGCTCTACCTCGACACTTCCTAACAGTGGAGTTGAAGAATGAGCGCACACAATCCGTCCGCCATGGGCGCCACGGGACAACCAGCCCCAGCTGTTCCCATCTATGTCGCAGTATGCAGCCTCGTGATCATCCTTGCGCTGGTGCTCGGAGTTGGACTGGCCGTCAACCAAGTTCTGCGTCACCTCGTTCAAACCGCGCCGTTTTGCGTCGCAGTCGTACTTGGCTTTCGCCGTTCTCGCGCTGCGTATTGGGTGGCTCTGCCCTTGTTCCTCTTTTGGCTCGTTTTAATGGCCCTTATCTGGGCGTACCTGCTCGACATTTCTCACATCGTGAATGGGCACTTCTCTCCCATTGAAATTAGCATGACCATCGTTGTCGGCGTAGCCGGGATCCTCGGAATTGCGAGCCTCGCACGCTCCAAGTCCAGTCTTTCGTTGGCCACCAAGCTAGGCTTGTTCGTCGCATTCTTGGCTATCCAGCTGGTTTGCCTGCGGATTAGCTTTCTGCCCTCGATTGCCCACCGGTGACGGCCTGGACTTGGCTAGACTTTGTCGGGCATGCCGAAGTCGCACTTGACGAAACTTCCTCAGGGGCTAAAATACTTGTAGTGAGCAGCGTGAAGAATTTTGACAGCGGTGTGGTCGCCGCCTCTTTATCTTGAGATTCTATTTCTGCTCTCGGGCCCCGGCACAGTGCGTGGTTTGAATGACCACAGATTCTCTGTGGCCTAGCGCTCTATAACCCCTTTAGAATCAACACTTCTGCGATGCCTCGCAACTGTTGATTCTAAGGCACTTACAGAGACGCTAACTCCTTTAGAATCTGCACTTACAA
>QHYL01000289.1 GCA_003224105.1 Acidobacteriota bacterium
GTGGGCGCGAATGTAGGTAACAGCGTTGGACAGCTCAGCGGGTTGGTTTTTGTCTCTACAAATGTTACGCCCGGCAACTTCGCGGGCTTTGTTCAAACCGGCGGACCAGGAAATCTTCCCCCGCGCGCGCTCACGTCCATCGCCGTTGATCCCGCCGACACCACGGGCATGACCGCCTACGTCACCTTTTCAGGATTTGCGTTTGTAAATTCTAACTTTGGCGTCAACGATCCCAAGGGTCACATTTTCAAAACGACCGATGGTGGTAACACCTGGCAGGACGTCAGCTGCTCGGTCGCCGTTTGCACCACTCCCGCGGCTAGCGACCTTCCAAACATCCCCGTAAATGACCTCGTCATCGACCCGGATGTTCCAGGCGCCATCTATGCCGCTACCGACCTCGGCGTTTTCGTGGGCAACTGCACCTCGCTCCCTTGCACTTGGAGCACTCTAAGCACCGGGCTGCCTCGTGTCGTTGTTCACTCCTTGCGTCTCCACGAACCGTCACGCACGCTTCGCGCCGCCACCCATGGCCGCGGCGCCTGGGACATCAACCTGAACAATTTTGCGTTTACGGGGCCGCACATTTCTTCCATCACACCAACTTCCGCTAACGTCGGTGCGGCGCAATTCACGCTCACCGTAAATGGCAGTGGTCTGACCGGAGGCAGCGTCCAGTGGAATGGGTCTGCGACAGGGGTTACAACAACACCCGTTTCTGACACTCAGTTAACGGCAACGGTTGCAGCGTCGCTCCTAACTCTGGCGGGAACACCGAAGATCACCATTGTAAGTGGGACTCAGACCAGCAATGCGATTACCTTCTCCGTTCTCGCCGCCATACCAACGCTGACCAGCGCCAACCCCAACAGCACACCCGTGCAAACGACTCCGTCTACTCCCGTGCCGATCCAATTGACAGGCACGAATTTCTCCAGCAATCTCAGAGTTCTTTTCAACGGCTCACCGAGCGGCATCACCGTCGCCGCTCCTACCTCAACATGCCAGCCGCCAACCTGCATCACCGCAACTCTTCCTGCCGTTTTGCTTGGTCCGTTCGGCAGCACCAACGACATCTCCGTCCTGAATACGCCGCCCGGTGGAGGCCAATCGAGTGCCGTGACTTTCAAGGTTGTCGCGCCACCGCCGCCCAATGACAATTTCGCCAGCGCGACCAACATCACGACCTTGAATTTCGGTGATGTGCAGGACTCTTCCGGTGCCACCACGGAAACTACTGACTCCACTCCCCCGTGTGCCAATCAGTTTACCGCTGCCCAGGGAAACACCGCCGGCCATCCAAACGGTGCTTACAACACCATCTGGTACAAGTTCACGCCGGTCTTTTCCGCGAATCTCAATGTGGATACAAATGGCAGCAGCTACGATTCAGTTCTTTCCATTTGGACGGGAACTCAGGGCAGCCTCACTAATATTGCCTGCAACGATGACATCAATTCTGGCATTGTTCTTCAATCTCAGCTTCAAAGTGTCCCGCTCACTGTTGGCACCACCTACTACATCATGGTCAGTTCTTTCGGTCCGCCCAACCCCAATCCCATCGCCCTCGGCGGTAGATCGCAGCTCAACTTCAGCTACAACAATGGCTTTTACCCGACTCCGACCGTAACCTCACTTTCCCCAACCAGCGCCAACTCCGGTGACCCCCAATTCACCCTCACAGTAAACGGCAGTGGATTCCTAAACGGCGCATCCATAACATTACAAGATCCCCTTTTCCAAAGCGCCCCGCTAACCACGACTTTCGTCAGTTCAACGCAAGTAACCGCCGTTGTCCCCACTTCTGCAATCCTATTTCCAGGCAACTATCAGGTCCTTGCCTTCAACCCCGCTCCTTCGGGATCATCCAACTTCCCCTTCACTGTCAACGTTGGTACCTATCCGGTTCCAACTTTGAGCTCTATCTTTCCCACAAGTTTGGTTGCTGGCACGCTATTCGGGACCCCCATCAATGCTTCCGGAACCAATTTTGCGCTGAACGCCCTCTTGAACTTCAATGGAGTTGCTCAGCAGACGCAAGTCTTTAATCACACTTTCTTGATCGCAACCGTTCCTGCCGCAGCCTTTGCCACCCCTGGTACGGTCCAAGTGACTGTTTCAAATCCTACGCCGGGCGGTGGACCTTCCAACTCGGTTTCCTTTACTATCGCTGCGCCAAACCCTGTTCCCACAATAACGTCTCTCAGCCCTTCAAGTGCTCAGGCCGGAACAGACCCGACCGTTACAGTGACAGGGACGGGCTTTTTGGCTGGCGCTCAGGTCTGCGCCGGTCTTCCGAGTGGGATAAATTGCAACGGAACGTCGTTTGTGAGCTCGACTCAGGTCTCAACCTCGGTTTTCCTGCCTTTTAATCTTTCAGCCAGCACCATTCCGCTCTATGTCGTTGACCCCGCTCCTGGTGGTACTTCGGCGCCCTTTAATTTCACGGTGACACCGCCGCCTGATTTCTCCATTACGTCTACGGGCACGACCACCCAGACCATCAGCGCCGGTCAAACGGGGACGTTCACCAATGCAATCTCCGTTACCGCGCAAAACGGCTTTGCGTCGCAGGTAAACCTGTCTTGCTCTTTGCCTGCTTCGGCGACCGCCACAACGTGTTCCGTCAACCCGAGCCTTCTGCCGAGCGGAAGCGGCACGGCCACCGTCAGTGTTACCACGATGGCTCGGGGCGCTGTACCACCTTCATTCCCAATCGTTCGCCTCTATTTCCGACTCCAATGGGTTCCGCTGGTCGCGCTAACATTCATGTTGGCTTTCATCATCCTGCGTTTTGCTCGTACGAGACGCCAACGCTTGGTTGGAGCGCTGCCGTTTGTTGTCTTGGTTCTCTTCCTCTTGCTGCAGTCGATGGGCTGCGGCGGCGGCAGCTCCACGCCTCCGCCGCCTCCGCCGCCTACGGGAACACCTGCTGGCACCTACGCGATTACTGTGACCGGCACAGCTTCAACAAACAATGGCACGCTGACGCACACAGCATCCCTGACGCTAACCGTCAACTGAAGTTGCAGTTCGGGATAACGCCCGCGCCGGAACCTCCGGGGCTACTCCTCTAATCCGCTGCAAACAAAACCTTTATACTTTTCCTGACAACAATGTACTTTTATGCTAGCGTTCCTAAGTGAATAGCAGAAGCAATTCTCAGGTGCAACGGCAAGACGCGGTCCACCCGCCGACGACCAGCAGCAAGGAAAGCTCCCCGATCTTCCGCATAAGTCCTTTAGAATCAACACTTGCAAGCCACCTCGTAAGTGTTCATTCCAAAGGACTTACAGGATCGCTAAACACTTTAGAATCAACACTTACAAAAAATTTGGGGGGAGGGGCCTTGCCGCCAACGAAGCTTCAAAATGCCAATCACTTTGGCTGTTGCGTGAATTGCCAGCCGAAGCGCCCCTTGATGCAGAGATTCCCTAGCGTGACGGAATGGTCGACCGGCGAACTCACTTTCACAATTTGTCCTTCTTGCGCATGCACTGTCAGTTCGCACCCGACGCCGCAATACGGACAGATCGTCTCCGTGCGCGTCTGCTTCGATTCGTTCCAGGTTCCTGCCGCGCGCATGTCGTATTCGATTTTGCCCATCAACGCTCCCGTGGGACACACGCCAATACAGTTCCCGCAGTACACGCACGCCGATTCCGTCAGCGGAATTTCAAATTCCGTGGCAATGTGCGCGTGGAACCCGCGTCCCGCCACGCCAATCGCGAACGTGTTCTGCGCATCCACGCCGCAGGCTTCCACGCATTTGTAGCAAAGGATGCACTTTGCGTAGTCGCGCACGTAAAGTTCGTTGTCGATTTTCGGCGGCTGCGTAACCGTGGCCGCTCGCGGACCGAATTTCTCTGCGCGCGCTCCGTAGCGTTTCATGTAATTCCGCAACTCCGGCGCCGTCGACACGTCCACGGACGACGCGAGGAATTCCAGCACCACGCGCCGGCTCAAGCGAACGCGCTCCGAATCCGTGCGAATCACCATGCCGGGTTCTACTTTTCGCGAACACGCCGGCACCAGCGACCGCGAGCCTTCGAGTTCCACGACGCACACGCGGCAAACGTTCACGGGCGTCAGCGTTTCGAGAAAACAGAGCGTCGGCGTTTCAATCCCGAGTTTCCGCGCGGCATCCAGAATGGTCGCGCCTTCGGGAACACTCATGGGCTTGCCATCGATCGTGATTTCAATTTCACGGCGCGCCCCGGCTGTCGGAATCTCCGGCACGGGCGCGCGTGGAATTGGAATCAGTGGGGACGGCGACTGGAGTTGTTCGCTCATAAAAATAGGCTCCATCGTTCCATCGCAGAAAGAATCGCGCCCGAAGCAGTTTGCCCCAGTCCGCAAATGGAAGCGTCGCGCATCGCCTGCGCCATTTCTTTCAGCAGCGCGCTTTCTTGTTCTTGCGAACCAATCGGCTTGCGCTGCACCAAACGCTGCAACGCTTCTTCCTGCCGGATCGTGCCGACGCGGCACGGAACACACTGCCCACAGGTTTCGCTCCGGAAAAATGCCGCGATGCGCAGCAAAATCTTTTTCAGCTCCACCGAATCGTCAAACAACATCACCACGCCGGAACCAAGCGTCGCGCCGATCGCTCGCGTTCCCTCAAATGTCAGCGGCGTGTCGAGTTCCTTCGGCGAAACAAAGCTTCCCGCGGCGCCGCCGAGCAACACTGCTTGGAGCCGCCCCGTTCCGCCGACGCCGCCGGCCATTTCAATGACGTTCCGAATCGTCGGCCCAAACGGAACCTCATACACTCCGGGACGACCCACGTGCCCCGAAACACAAAACAAACGATACCCGCAAGAATTTGCTGTGCCAACGCGCGCGTACGCCGCGCCGCCACTCAAAATAATTTCCGGCACATTGACCAGCGTCTCGACGTTGTTCACTACCGTGGGCTGGCGGAACAATCCGCTCTGCGTCGGAAACGGCGGCTTGTTGCGCGGTTCGCCGCGGTAGCCTTCGATGGAATTGAACAGCGCGGTCTCCTCGCCGCAAATGTACGCACCGGCTCCGCGCCGGATTTCAATGTCGAAAGAAAACCCGTGGCCCAGAATATTGTCACCAAGAAAGTGCTGCGCCCTTGCGGCGTGAATGGCGTGCTGTAGGCGCTCCAGCGCAAACGGATATTCCCCGCGAATGTAGATAAATCCTTTTTTCGCGCCGGTAGCGAACGCGGCAATCGTCATGCCCTCGAGAATCGAAAACGGATCGCCTTCCATCAGAACGCGATCCTTGAACGT
>QHYL01000290.1 GCA_003224105.1 Acidobacteriota bacterium
GGACGCGGCGTGGCCGAATGGGTCCAGTCCGCGGATGAAAAGGACTCCAGCAACGACGCGGAAACAAAGAAGGAGGATTGGTTCCTGGTCCGCGGCATTGCTTCGCGGCCGCCTGGAGAATCTTCGGCGCGAGTTTCCGTGGCGACCACCAATACCGAACCCGGCGATCAGACGGTGCCGATTGCGGGCTGGGTGATTGCGCGTTTCATCGAACTGGATTTGCCCGATCCTGTGCGCGAAGGCGCGTCTTCCGCAAACATTCGCCCGGTCGCGTGGTTTGAGCTGAACCGTGCTCCAGACCCTTCCGGCGACAAACCGCAATATCTCCTCGCCGCCACACGCGGGCCGGAGGGGCAGCCCTGCGACTTCACGGCGCTGCGGGTCTACACCTGGAATGCGAAGCGAGAGCGCTATGAGACTGCTTTCATCGAAAAAAATCTCTGTGGGCAGCTCCCGATTCGCACGGGAAAAGGCCCCAAAGACGAGCCTGAATTTCGCTTTCACATTATGGATGAAGGAAAAGAAGAGCGCGTTTACCGGCTGATGCAGACGGTGGTGCGGCGCATTCGCGAGCCGGGTGAGACTTCCAGGAAACGGGTTGCGGCGAAACGCTCTAAAACGCGGTCACGCTAAAATCTACTTTATGGAGAATCGAATGTCTTGCCGCGCAACGGCTGTGTCTGCGTGGAGAAGGGCCGAATGACACTGCACATCAATGAAGCAGAAGTGCGCCAGGTGCTCGACATGCCCCTGGCGCTGCGGGCGGTGGAAGACGTCTTGCGCAAGCAGGCGACCGAAGAGGTGGTTGTACATCCGCGCAGGCGCTTTGAATTGGCGCACGGCGGATTCTTTCACTACATGGCTGCCGCGGATTATTCCGCGGGTTTTGTAGCTATGAAGCAGTACACCTACGTGCGTGGCAGGCTGCAATTCCTCGTCCCTTTGTACGAGATGGCTACGGGCGGTCTATTGGCGGTCATCGAAGCCGACTATATGGGCCAGTTGCGTACTGGCGCCGCCTCCGGCGTGGCCACGAAATATCTCGCCCGAGAAAGCTCATGCATTGCCGCCATCATCGGAACGGGCGGCCAGGCCAGAACGCAGCTCGAAGCGGTCGCCGCTGTCCGAAAACTCGAATCCGCGCGTGTTTGTGGCCGCGATGCCGCCAGGCGCGAGAAGCTTTGCCAGGAGATGTCCGCGAAGCTGGGAATTCCCGTGACGCCGAGCGGTTCTTCCAGCGAAGCCGTACGCGGCGCAGACATCGTTTGCACGGCCACAACTTCTTCGCAACCGGTTGTCTTCGGAGCGGATTTGACGCCGGCCGCGCACATCAATGCAATTGGCGCGAACCACTCTCACAAACGCGAACTGGATGACGAAGCCGTGGCCAGCGCGGACGTGATTGTCGTGGATTCAGTCGAACAGTCCCGTCAGGAAGCGGGCGACCTGATTATCGCCTTCAAGGGGGATGAAATCTGCTGGACGGGCGTGAAGAAGCTTTGCGATGTGGTTGCGGGCAAGGTCAGCGGACGCACCAGCAACACCGAAGTCACCCTGTTCAAATCCAATGGAATCGCCTCGTGGGATTTGGCAGTAGCGATGAGAGTGTACGCGGTGGCGCGCGAGAAAAAGCTTGGCAGGGAACTGCCGTTCTGGAGTGATAGTCCGGGCTAGATTTTGTTTGTTAAGACGCCAAACCGAGCTTGGCTGCCTATTTAGAGAAACGCGCATTTGAGTTCAAAGGAAAACAGAAAGATCGAAAGACATAGTAAGCTGGCATGATGCGCACCCTGCCCGACCACCTCCGCAAAGGCATGAAGCTTGTCATCGTGGGTTGCAATCCCAGTGAATCTTCGGTCCGCGTGGGACACTACTACGCAGGCCGAGGCAATGAATTCTGGCCCGTCCTCTTTAAGAGCGGCGTGGTGCCGGAACCTTTCGATTATCACGACGACCGGCGCGTGATTGAATTTGGCATTGGCCTGACCGATCTGGTGAAGCGCCCGACGAAGGGCGTCGAGGAACTGAAACGAGAAGATTTTGCAGAAGGGCGCATCGTGCTCTCGCAGAAGCTCGAAGAATTTACCCCGCACGTGGTGGCGTTCAACGGAAAACTGACCTACGAGCAATTCGCGCAGCGCCGGTGCAAGTACGGGATGCAAAAAGAATTGCTTTACGGCGCTCACGTGTATGTGCTGCCTTCCACGAGCGGTGCGAACAACAAATTCAAGAACGAGAAATTAGTGCATTTCCGCAAGCTCGCGAGACTTGTGGCAAAGGTTGAAAAAACCAGGGACGCTCAAGCACACTAAGTAGGAAACCACATGAGCAATTCCGCTCAACCTGCGCCGGCCGCTCCGGTCCTTCTGGAAGCCAGGCACGAAGGCATCGCCACTCTGGTGATGAACCGCGCCCACCGTCTGAACGCCCTAAACACAAAACTCATAATGGCCCTTTGTAGCGCCTTCACGCGCATTTCCAAAGACGAATCCGTGCGTGTTGTGGTGCTCACGGGAGCTGGCCGCGCGTTCTGTGCCGGCGGCGACCTTGCGCAGATTGCTGAAGGCCGTGCGAGCAGTGACTCCAAAGAACTCGAACTGCTTTTGGCCACTGGGATGGAAGTCGTGATTGCCATGCGAATCATGCCGCAGCCCGTAATCGCTGCGGTCAATGGAGCTGCGGCGGGCGCGGGAATGAACCTTGCGCTGGCTGCGGACATTCGCATCGCAGCCGAAGAAGCCATGTTCGGGCAGAACTTCGCGAAAGTTGGCCTGTTCCCGGATTTTGGCGGCACTTATTTTTTGCCGCAGCTCGTGGGACCGGCGAAAGCCGCCGAGCTTTTCTATACTGGCGATATGATCGACGCGAAAACCGCGCTGCGCCTGGGCATCGTGAATCATGTGGCGCCCGCTGCGCGGCTCGAAGCAGAGACGAGGTCTCTCGCACAAAAGATCGCTCAGGGTCCTCCTCTTGCAATTCGGGCCGTCAAGAAGACATTGTTTGGGGGCGAACGGGAAAAGCTTACTTTGGCGCTTGCGCGCGAACACGCGGAGCAAACCCAATGCTACCTTTCTGAAGATTGCAAAGAAGGCATCCAAGCTTTTTTTGAAAAGCGGCCGCCCAAATTTCGCGGCAAATAGCTTTTCTATTTCCAACGCTCGAAAAGCATGAGCACTCATCTCGAAACGATTCAGCTTCGCATAGATCACCGCGCCGCTTGGATCACTCTGGATCGTCCGCCGCTCAATGTCCTTGATATCGCCATGATGGAATCTCTGGACGCAGCCCTGGAGCGCGCCCTGCCCAAGTCGGATTTCGTGATTTTCCAGGGCGCTGGGCCAAAAGCATTTTGCGCGGGCGCCGATGTTGCCGACCACACTCCAGAACGCGTCGGGAAAATGCTTTGCGCTTTTCACGCAGTCTTTCGGCGCCTGGCCGCTTCAGATTGCCTCACGATTGCTGCTGTGCATGGCCACTGCCTCGGCGGTGGCATGGAGCTGGCAACTTTTTGCGATTTTGTTCTCGCCACGGAATCCGCGCAATTCGGACAGCCGGAAATCAAGCTTGGATGCTATCCGCCCGTGGCCATGGTGACGTTGCCGCGCCTGATTGGAATGAAAGCGGCCATGCATCTGATTCTCACCGGTCATCCGATCAGCGCCAACGAAGCGCATAGGCTTGGTATTGTTACGCGCATCGTCGCGGATCAAGAGCTTTCCACGGCTGTGGAAACACTTCTGGGAGAACTTCGAACGTTGAGCCTGAGCGTTCTGCATTTGACACGGAAAACTTTAACGCGCCTTTATTCGGCGGACTTTTTGAGGGAGCTCGAAGAGATGGAGCGCGTATACTTGTCGGAACTCATGCAAACTCACGACGCGCAGGAAGGCATTCGCGCTTTTCTCGAAAAGCGCGAGCCGATTTGGAAAGGAAAATAGAACAGGCAAATGGATGAATTGGAGATTACGCCAGCGGAAGTGAAAGCCCGGCTTGACCGTGGCGAAAATGTGGTGATCGTGGATGTGCGGGAGCCCTGGGAATTCGAGATTTGCCGCATTGAAGGCGCGAAACTTGTACCGCTGGGCACGCTTGCCGCCAGCTTGAATGTCCTTCCGGACGTGGACGAGCTGATTTGTTATTGCCATCACGGCATGCGAAGCTTGGATGCGGCGGCGTGGCTGCGTTTTCAAGGATTCGAAAAAGCCAAGTCCCTGGCCGGAGGAATCGAGCGCTGGTCGCGCGACGTCGATTCCAAAGTCCCGCGATATTGATCGGTGTTCCTGCTGAGACGCAGCTTCTTTTCGAATAGCTATTTCTGCGGCCACGACAGGAGAGGGCATGCCCAGAGTAAAAATCAAATTCCTAAACAAGCCCACGTGAACCACTTGCCGCAAAGCAAGAGGTCTCTTGCTGGAACTGGGGGCAGAACTCGAATCACGCGATTTGGCCACGGAAAGGCTGACGGAAGCGGAACTGGAAGCGTTGATCGGCCAGCGGGATTACAAGGAGTTTCTGAATCCGCGCAACGAGCTCTATCGAACGCGGAATATGAAGGAACATCCGCCCTCGCGCGCGGAAGCCATCCGGCTGATGGCCCAAGAACCGAACCTGATTCGCAGGCCGGTGGTCATTCGCGATTCGCAAATGGTTTTGGGTTTTGATGAAGAAGCGTACGAGAGGCTTTTGAAATGATCAGCGACAGGAAGATTCCGGAAATGATTATTTCTCTTCGAGGCGGAGAGCGCAAAGAATGGACGTAAAGAGCATTGCTGTGATTGGGGCGGGCACGATGGGGCGGGGCATTGTCTATGCCGCCGCATTCGGCGGATACAAGACCGTGCTCGAAGACATTTCGCCCCGCGTGCTTGAGCAGGCGACGTCCTGGATACGGCAATCGTTCGACGAGGGAGTCGCTCGCGGAAAGGTCGAAGCCGGCGTTCGAGACAAAGCGCTCTCGCTCATTTCCACCTCGATCGATGTAAAAGATGCGATTCGCGAGGCGGAACTTATCATCGAAGCAGTTCCCGAAGAATTGGAGATGAAGCTGGAACTCTTCACGATTTTTGACGAGTTTGCGAAGGCTGGTGCGGTTTTTGCGAGCAATACTTCGTCGCTCTCCATTACTGGTTTTACGGACAACACGGGTTCGCGCGACCGCTGCATTGGAATGCATTTTTTCAATCCGGTGCCGAAAATGAAGCTAATCGAGCTGGTGCGCACTCCACACACTTCCGACGAAACCGTGGCCACGTGCCGAGAAGTGGCGCGGCGCATGGGCAAAGAAGTTGTACTGGTCAACGAAGCGCCGGGGTTTATCACTACGCGCGTCAACGCGTTGATTGGGAATGAAGCCTTCAACATGCTGGAAGCGGGAATCGCCACGGCGGAAGATATCGACAAGGCGCTGAAGCTGGGCCTGAATCATCCCATGGGTCCGTTTGAGCTGGTGGATCTTGTTGGCCTTGATGTTCGGTTGAATATCCTCGAATATTTGCACAGCACACTCGGAGAGAAATACCGGCCAAATGAATTGTTGCGGCAATATGTGAAGGAGGGCCGCCTGGGGCGCAAGACAGGCCGCGGAGTCTATGAGTATTCCCAGCAGAAAACGGCCGAGAAGCAGGGTTAGGCGAGAGCGGAAAAGTTTTACGCCGGCAATGAAATCACTCTTGGACAAAATTGTCATCGAGCAAGGCGACCTGACGGAAATGGATACCGACGCCATCGTCAACGCTGCGAACAATGATTTAATTTTAGGCGGCGGCGTGGCGGGGGCCATCCGGCGAAAGGGCGGAGACGAAATTCAGCGGGAATGCAACGAAATCGGCAGCATTCCCGTGGGATACGCGGCGATCACAACGGGCGGAAAATTGAAAGCACGGTTCGTGATCCACGCCGCCAG
>QHYL01000291.1 GCA_003224105.1 Acidobacteriota bacterium
GCGTGCGCGTCCGCGCAGATCGCATTGACCCCATGCGCAAGCGCGTCGAATTCGCTCTTGTGGAGCAATCCTGACGTTTTTATCGTCCCGTTTCCGCAAGCCCCAGCTAAGAGTCCGGAACCTGCCCGTGGACTCATTGAGGGAATCGCCCGATGCAGCGGGCCCACCGGCTTCTGTTATTCTGAAGGGCTAAGAACGCTGCGCTATTCGGCCCTGAGGCAATCCGAAGGCCCGGGGCGCGGCGCCAATCTATTCGAGAGGATCAAGTTACCGTGAGTTCGACGACCGCTTCTGTTCCTGCCACCAAACGTGTTTTCAATTTCAATGCCGGCCCCGCAGCCCTGCCTCTTCCCGTACTCGAGCGCATTCGCGAAGAGCTCCTCGATTGGCGAGGCAGCGGCATGTCCGTCATGGAAATGAGCCACCGCTCGCCCGAATACGAGAGCATCAACGCGGCGGCGGAGCAAAAGCTGCGCAGCCTCCTCGCCATCCCCGACGACTACGCTGTGATCTTTCTTCAGGGTGGGGGCAGCCTCCAGTTCAGCATGGTTCCCATGAATCTTTGCCTGCCCGGCAAGCCCGTGGACGTGCTGCATACCGGCGCGTGGACTGCCAAGGCCATCGCCGAACTCAAAAAGGGTTTCCCGCACCACATCGCCGCTTCAACCGAGTCAGAGAGATTCGCGCGTTTGCCGCAGCCTGGCGAAATCCATTTTTCCGCGAATGCCTCCTACGTCTATCTCTGCACAAACAACACCATTGAAGGCACGCAGTGGACCACAATGCCGGATACGGGCAACGTCCCACTCGTTGCCGACATGTCTTCCGACATCGCCTCGAAACCCATCGACGTGAAGAAGTTCGGCCTCATCTTTGCCGGCGCACAGAAAAATCTCGGCCCCTCCGGCGTGACCATCGTCATCCTCCGCAAGGACCTTGCCGAGTGCGCCGACAAAAACCTTCCAACGCTTCTCCAATACCGCACGCACATCAAGGAAAAATCGCTTTACCATACGCCGCCGACTTTCTCGGTTTACGTCGTCGGCCTAATGCTCGAGTGGATTGAATCGCGGGGAGGAATCGCCGGCATTCAAAAGCGCAACGACGCCAAAGCCAAGCTCCTTTATGACGCCATCGAAGCTAGCGGAGGTTTTTACCGCTGCCCGGTCGAACCGAGTTCGCGCTCGAAGATGAATGTTGTGTTCCGTGTCGCCGGTGGTGACGAAGCCCTCGAAAAGGAATTTGCAAAGGAAGCCGCCGCCGCAGAACTCGCCGGCACGCCCGGCCATCGCTCCGTGGGCGGAATGCGCATCTCGCTCTACAATGCAGTCGAACCTGCCGCTGTCGAAGCGCTCACGACCTTCATGCGTGAATTTCAGCGTGCTCGCGCCTGAATCTGTCCGCTACTTGTAGCGATTCCATGCGGCAGCGCGGGGGCCGGATGCAAACGCGGTGTTGAAGCCCAATTGAAACCCTCGGTCCTCGCCTAACTCTTGAAAACGGGCGGAGCAGTTTCACCTTGAAATCGTCTTGACTTGCGCTCCCAATCATACTATGTTGCTCTAGACCTAGTAGAACATAGCCTAACTCCCTCGGAGTCGCCTCATAAAATAATGAAGAACAACGAACATCGGGATTTGTTTCCAGGCGCTTTGGAAATGATGATTCTCCGCACCTTGAAGCGCCAGCCCCTGCATGGCTACGCCCTCGCCCAATACATCAAGCGAACCTCGAACGATTTGCTGCAAATCGAGGAAGGTTCGCTCTATCCCGCGCTCCAGCGCCTCCTCAAGGCAGAGTTGGTCAAAGCGGAATGGGGTATCTCTTCGACCAACCGGCGCGTGCGCATTTACAAGCCGACGGCGGCAGGCGCGAAACACCTGGAGCGAGAAGTTTCCCGTTTTGAGCGCATGCTCAAAGGGATTACGCGGGTTCTGGCGCGAGGTGAATCATGAAGTGGTTCAAGCAAATATTTTCTCGTCGCCGTTTTTACGGCGATCTTTCCGAAGAAATTCAGGGGCACCTCGAAGAAAAGGTGGAAGAGCTGGTTGGTAATGGCATGTCCCGGAGAGGGGCCGAATCCGCCGCTCGGCGCGAATTTGGAAATGTAACTTTAATGAAGGAGAAGAGTCGCGATGTTTGGAGATGGTCTTTCATGGAAAACCTTCTCAGCGATGTTCGTTACGGCGTTCGGATCCTCCTCGGCAACCCGGGCTTCTCTATCGTTGCCATCCTTACGATTGCTCTCGGAATTGGCGCAAACACGGCCATCTTTTCTGTGGTGTACGCCGCACTTATCCGCCCCCTCCCCTACTCACAACCAGAACGTCTTTTAACGCTGACAGAACTCCGTCCTAAGGAAGGACGGGCCTCAGACGCGGACAAGCAAACTTGGGTTAGCGCTTACCCCGATTACTTGGATTGGACGCGCCAGTGCAAGTCCTTCCAGGCCCTTGCAGGTTTCAGCGGCGATGGTTTCGTGCTTCACGGGGCGGGCGAACCCGAACCTCTATTTGCCGCCCAGGCTACCGTGAATTTCTTCTCTACCCTTGGCGTCAAGCCTTT
This sequence comes from Acidobacteriota bacterium, assembly GCA_003224105.1. Classification (GTDB taxonomy): domain Bacteria; phylum Acidobacteriota; class Terriglobia; order Acidiferrales; family UBA7541; genus Acidiferrum. Next base: position 2,566 of record QHYL01000291.1, read on the forward strand.
CCTTGGGCGTGATTTTGCCGCCGGTGAGGACATCGCGGCGGGACCAAAAGTCGCCATCCTCAGCTATGGCTCCTGGATCCGCCGTTTCGGCGGCGACCCGCATATCCTGGGCCGTTCGATTCAGCTTGACGACAAGAGCGTCAGCATCATCGGCGTTCTCCCGCCCACGTTTGAATTCGCACCTCGGGGAAACGCGGAACTCTGGGTGCCGCTGCATATCGAGAAGGATCTGGTCACGCGCCGCAGCCTCCGCTGGATGCCGGTCATCGGCCGGCTTGCCGAAGGCTCCACGCAGGGCCAAGCGCAAGCGGAAATGAATTCCATTACCGCAAACCTGGCGGCCGCTTATCCCCAGGAAAACGGGGCGATTCGAGCGGTGTTGGTCCCGCTGCGCGACCGCATCGTCGGCCAAGTCCAACCACTGCTCCTGATTCTCTTTGGCGCGGTCGGGTTCGTTCTCCTCATTGCTTGCGCCAATGTCATGAACCTTTTCCTGGTTCGCACTGCGGGCCGGCGAAGGGAATTCAATATTCGAGCCGCGCTGGGCGCCAGCCGCGGCCGCTTGATTTCGCAGCTCCTGGCAGAAAGCCTGATCCTCGCCGCCGCGGGAGGCGTCCTCGGCCTGATTCTCGCGGAGTGGGGAACCTCCCTGCTCATCGCGGCCATCCCGGACACGCTGCTTGCATCCGCGCCGTTCTTGCGCGATGCCCACACGAACCTGGCGGTTCTCGCATTTCTCTGCGTCGCCGTGATCTTCACTGGAATAGCCTTCGGCCTTGCGCCCGCTCTGCAAATTTCCCGGGGACAGGAGTGCGAAGCCCTTAAGGAGGAAACGCGAGCGTCAGCAGGAGGTGTTCGCACGCGTCTTCGCGGCGTTCTCGTTGTGGCGGAAATCGCCTTTTCCCTGGTGCTCCTGATCGGATCGGGCTTGATGGTAAAGAGCCTTACCGCACTCCTGAGTCGCGATCCTGGCTTCGACACGAAGAGTCTTCTGACCTTTTCAGTAAATCTTCCGCCGACAACCTATCCCAAGGACCCCGACGCGATTCGTTTCGACAAGGAGTTCACCGACCGGCTTCGCGCCCTTCCCGGGGTTGCCGGAGTCGCCTCCAATAGCGTTGTTCCACTGACTGGCGGCGGAGCCTCGATCCGGTTTGTCATCGAGGGCCAGCCTGTCGCCAAGGGCCACGAAAACGAATGCAATATCCGGGATGTCTCGAACAACTATTTTCCTGTGATGAAAATTCCGCTCCGGGCCGGGCGTTTGTTTGATGATTCCACCGACTCGTCAACGGTCCCTCAGCACGTCATCGTCAACGAAGCCTGGGCGAAGCAATACCTTCACGGCCAGGATCCTATCGGCAAGCGCATCAAATTTACCTATTCCCCGAAAGAAAATTACCGCGAAATCGTCGGCGTCGTGGGCAACACCGCTGACACGGGACTCGACAGCCCCGAAGAGTCAAGTCTCTTCCTTCCTTTTACCCAAGACACGAATTCTTTCATCAACTACGTCGTTCGGACCGCTGGCGATCCGAAAAACGCCATGGGCGAAGTGCGTGCCTCCTTGCATGCCGTAGATCCACAACTGGTTCTGATTCAGCCTTTCACCATGGACCAGATCATCGCGCAGTCTCCGTCGGTTTTCCTTCGCCGCTATCCTTCTTACTTGATTGGGAGTTTCGCCGCGCTCGCGCTGATCCTCGCGATGATTGGGTTGTATGGGCTTGTTTCTTATTCTGTTTCGCAGCGCACCCGTGAGCTGGGTATCCGTATCGCGCTAGGGGCTCAGCAGAAGAACGTCATGCGTCTGGTGCTGGGCGAAGGCGCGCGCCTGACCGTGCTTGGTGTGGTCTTTGGCCTGTTAGCGGCGCTCGGCCTCACGCAGTTAATGCGCAGCCTGCTCTTCGGCGTAAGCGCTCTGGACGCGGTCACATTCGCTTCCGTAGCGGTTGTGCTTGCAGTTGTCGCGGTCATTGCCTGCTGCATTCCCGCCAGACGCGCCATGCGCACGGATCCCGCGGCGGCGTTGCGGTACGAATAGCTCAGATCCTTCGCACCGCAACGCATTTCGATCATGCGAGGTCGAACAGCAGGACCTCCGCATTGTCCGCCCCGGTCAACTCAACGGTCTTTTCGTTGGAGATGGCCGCGCCGTCGCCTTCCTCCAGTTTCGTTCCGTTCAGCGTCACGCTGCCGCGCGCCACTTGTACGTAGGCATGCCGCTCCGGCTTCAATTCATGTTTCACCGTTTCGCCGGCGCCCAGGATCGTCGCGTACAAATCATTGTCCTGCCGAATTTTTACGGAACCGTCGCGTCCGTCCGGAGAAACCAGAAGCCGCAGCTTTCCGCGCTTTTCGGTTTCGCTGAAGTTCTTCTGGCCGTACATCGGCTTTAGTCCCTGTTTTTCCGGGAGCATCCAAATCTGGTACAGATGCACCGGCTCAGTTTCCGACTCGTTGAACTCGCTGTGCGTCACGCCTGTGCCCGCGCTCATGTATTGAATGTCGCCCGGCTTGATCACCGAGCCATTGCCCATGCTGTCCCGGTGTTCCAGCGCGCCTTCCAGCACGTAGGTGACGATTTCCATGTCCCGGTGCGGATGCATGGGGAAACCCCCTCCTCCGGCGACGCGGTCGTCGTTCATCACTCGCAGCGTGCGAAAGTGCACGTGTTTCGGGTCGTAGTAATCGGCGAAAGAAAAAGTGAAATGCGTATCCAGCCAGCCGTGGTTGGCGTGGCCGCGTTCGTCGCTCTTGCGAATCTGGATCATGTTGGGCCTCCTGGATGGCTTTCTCAAGCCCCACTATAATACTCGTTATAACGACTATTGTCAAGAGGGACATCATGGCGCTCCCCTCCCTGCCCCTCAACCCCTTGAATCCACGACCTTTGCGCAACTTGTCATTCCGTCCAGGTTTCCGCCTCGCCCGCTTTGGTGTACAGTGTTAGTGAAAGGCGCAAGGCAACCGCTCCGCTGCCT